>NZ_AJZR01000055.1:0-135509 GCF_000271925.1 Capnocytophaga sp. oral taxon 412 str. F0487
ATTTACTCATATAATCTTTTATGTAGAAAAAAAAACTTTACCAAAGTGTGAAACTTTGGCAAAGTATGAGATGCAAAAACTGCTTGTCGTGCTACGACTCATTATTCACTTATCAGTTCAAAATCTAATTGCTTTTTCATCAGGTCGGTGTTTTTCACACGTATCATTACTTCATCGCCAAGCTGGTAGGTTTTACCAGTGGCTTGTCCTACCAAAGCGTATTGTTGTTCGTCGAAAGTGTAATAATCGTCTTTGATGTCGCGAGCGCGTACCAATCCTTCGCATTTGTTCACGGTAATTTCTACATAAATACCCCATTCGGTTACACCCGAAATCACTCCTGCAAACTGCTGGTTTTTATGCGCTTCCATATATTTCACCTGCATATATTTGATAGAATCACGCTCGGCTGAAGCTGCTAAACTTTCCATTTGTGAGGAGTGTTTGCATTTGGTTTCATATTCGGCTTCGGGTTGTGAAGGGGCGTTATCTAAATAGAGTTGCAAAAGGCGGTGTACCATCACATCGGGATAACGGCGTATAGGAGAGGTAAAATGGGTATAATAATCAAACGCTAAACCGTAGTGTCCTATGTTTTTGGTAGTATAAGTAGCCTTTGCCATCGAACGTATTGCCAAGGTATCAACTAAGTTTTGTTCTTTCTTGCCCTTTACTTCTTCTAAGAGATTATTAAGCGAATCGGTAGTGGTTTGGCGGTTTTTCAAATCTAAACTATAGCCAAATCGGTTAATAACCGTGTTGAACTGTTGTAGTTTCTCGGCATCGGGTTCATCGTGTACGCGGTATACGAAGGTCTTTTTCATTTTGGCTACATACTCAGCTACCTTTCTGTTAGCCAAGAGCATAAACTCTTCAATCAGTTTGTTGGCTTCCTTGCTTTCTTTGAAATATACGCCTGTAGGGTTGCCGTTCTCATCGAGGTCGAATTTCACTTCTACCTTATCAAAAGTAATGGCTCCTAAACGCATACGCTTACCGCGCAATTTTTCGGCTAAAGTATTAAGTGTGAGAATAGCCTCTACTACCTCAGCAGGTACGGCACGCTCTTTATCGGTAATGGAAGTTTCGGCAGGAATGGTGTACCCCTCACCTACTTTGGCTTGTTCTATTACTGATTGTGCTTCTTCGTAAGCAAACCTAAATGACGAATGTGTTACAGTACGTCCTATCCAAATATCTACCACTTCAGCTTTCTTATTCATCTCAAACACTGCTGAAAAGGTGTATTTATCTTCATCGGGGCGGAGTGAACAAGCGAAGTTACAGAGGATTTCGGGCAACATTGGCACTACCCTATCTACCAAATACACAGAAGTAGCACGGTTGTAAGCCTCTTCATCTAATATAGTACCTTCTTTCACGTAGTGTGATACATCGGCAATGTGTACGCCAATTTCGTAATTACCATTTTCTAATACTTTGAATGACAGTGCATCATCGAAGTCTTTTGCATCACGAGGGTCGATAGTGAAAGTGAGGGTTTCACGCATATCACGACGGCGGGCAATCTCCTCATCAGTAATAGAAAGGTCTAAGTTTTTAGCAAAGGCTTCTACTTCTTCTGGATAAGTATAAGGCAAACCGTATTCGGCTAAGATAGAGTGCATTTCAGTAGTTTGCTCTCCTGGTTTACCGAGTATCTGTTCCACTACCCCCATAGGCGAATCGCTTTTGTCTTTCCAATCTTCTATGCGTACAATCACACGGTCGCCGTCCTGAGCGCCATTGAGTTTGTCTTTCAACACAAAGAAATCAGTATACATACGAGCATCGGTAGGGACGACAAAGGCAAAGTTCTTATGCATTTGCACAGTACCTACAAAGCGCACTTTGTTGCGTTCTAATACCTTACTAATTTCTCCTTCCATCTTATTGCGATTTCTAAAACGAGGAAATACATACACTTCCACCAAATCGCCGTGGAGGGCTTTGTTTAGAAAATTCTGTGCTACAAAAATGTCGTTGTCTAAACCATCAACTATTACATAACCATTGCCACGCGCACTCACATCGAGCGTACCTACATAGTAGTGTTGCATAGGGATAGCTTGATACTTCCCACGGTCGATTTCTACAATGCGTTTTTTCTCTTTCAGTTGTACGAGTTGTTTCACCAGCATATCACGACGTGGTGCATCGGTAATGTGGAGTTTAGCAGCAATTTGCTTGTAGTTAAAGCTCTCTTCGGGGTGTTCTTGTAACACCGAAAAAATCGCTTTGATAAGCTCTTGCTTGTTGCGTTTAGCTAAGCTCTTATTCTTTTTAGGTTTTCCTGATTTTCCTTGCTTTTGAGTTTTATTTGTTTTTTTCATATTGCAAAAGTAAATATTTTTGAGTTATTAACAATCACCAAATTATAAATTGAAAAAGATTTCTTTCTAAAAAAAGAAGGGTTATTATTATGATGACGTTCATAAGAGGGATAAAATTAGGCTGAAAAACTTGCTTTTTTCAGTTTAAGAATATTATGATTAGTTATCAACAATAAAAAGTGATTTACGGTTTTTTAAATGAATATTTTAAGCAAAATTGTTGATAACTCTTTTTGATATTATGCACAACTTTTTGTTGAGAACTTTTCATTGGGCAGATTGTTCATAACTGATAAAAAGTAGTGGATATTTTATAAGAAATAAATTTGCTTTTTTCATCTTCATTTTTGTATACACAGAAAACATAAAAGAGCAAATATTTTAGTGTTTTTTCTTCCTCAAGTTATGCACAATTTAAGAATGGACAATGAACAATACCGATAAGGATAATGAACAACACTTAAATAAAAAAAATAGGAACGAATATTATCCGTTCCTACTTTAAAAAAAATTGAATATCTCCACAATGAACTATACTTCTTCTTGATCTTTCAAGTGCTGAATGTATTGTGCTTTTTGGATTTCGGCTCTTCTGCGTACAGAAGGTTTAGTGAAATGTTGTCTTTCACGTAGTTCACGTACTACACCTGTACGGTCGAATTTGCGTTTATAACGTTTTAAAGCTTTATCGATGCTTTCTCCGTCTTTTAAAGGAATTATTAACATAAAGATACACCCCCTTTCAATTTTCAGGGCGCAAAGATATGAAGTAATTAGCAAACGAGCAAATTTTTTAAGTAGAAAATTTTAGATTTAAGTTTTAGACCTTAGATAAGTCTGGCTTGTTTAACTTGTTTGATAACTAATGGTTGAATACTGTCATCACTTTCAAAAAACCGGTATTCAGGGGAGATTTTCTTAAAGACTTCTTGCAATTGATGAGAATAGAGTAGGGGAGTGCCAAAAGAAATAGCAATGCCGTGAGCGATGAGCTCTTGTGCTACTTTTAGGTTTTTTCTGAAGCCGTGCAATATCCATAACTGTTGTGAATGGGTGCGCTTGCGAAGTTGTATTACTTCGGCATAAGCTTTCACACAGTGAATGATAAGTGGGAGCTGTAAACTTTCGGCTAATTCTATGTGTCTTAAAAAGATTTCTTGTTGTAAGGATAGGGGAGAGGTAACGTTCTTATCGAGTCCACATTCACCTATAGCCCAACAATTGAAGTGCTGGGCTAAGGGTATGAGTGCATTCCACTGCGCCTCAAAATCGTTTAAAAACCAAGGGTGAATACCTACTGAGAAAGGTTCGCTAGTATCGGCGGTAAGTGGATACTGATTGCGAATTACCAAAGTATCGGAAGTTGAGTGCTGGGTATGCGAATGAACATCGAGATACATTGTTTTAAGAGTTAGGAAGCAGTTAGAAATTAAGGATAAGGAGCAGCGAAGAGTTGCGTCCAATACTTACCGCTACGAGCAACACCTACTTCAGTAACTTGGGCATTCATAATATTAGCGCAGTGTAAAGGACTTTCGAGCCAACTTTTCATCGCTTCTTCTTCATTTTGTTGTCCCATAGCTACATTTTCAGCCCACGTAGCCCATTTATAACCAGCGTTAGTAAGTCTTCTACCAGGATCTTGTCCGTTTTTACTATAGTGAGTTAATTCGTTGCGTTTAAGCATATCGTCACTATGGGCTTTGGCTACTTTTTCTATTGTTTTATTCCACTTTACAGGAGGTACGGGTTTAAAATAATTACTACCACAATTGCAGCCTTTTTGTCGTTGCTGATTGATAAGGGTGAGCATCTTGTTAGAGCTCGAACCTGTGGCCTCACTATCTTGTGATTTACTACATTGTAGCGATAGGAGCGCTAAGAATAAAAAGAATAGTTTTTTCATCATTGATATTTAATATTTTTCTTTGTTTTTTAACTGTTTTAACCAGATTTTGAAAGGTTGTTATACAACACTTTTGGTGCAAAAGTAATAAAAATATAGCTACTAAGCAAGAAAAAAAATAGAAAAAATTTGCTATGTAATAAAAAAGTTGTACTTTTGTCGCCGGCAAGTCCTACACGACCAGCTCCTGAAAAATCCTCCAGGGTGGGAACACAGCAAAGGTATTCGGTTGTAGCGGTGCGATGTAGGTAGCTTGCCACTTTTTTGTTTATAGGGGTAAGCTATTTGGTTAGTTCATTCCTCTTTGGCGTGCGATTTGTTCATAGGCTTGTTGTACTTGTTTGAACTTTTCTTCGGCGCCTTTTTTTATGGCTTCATCTTCAGTAATCACTCTATCGGGGTGATATTTTTTTGCCATATTTCTGTAAGCTTGTTTTACTTCGGCATCGGTAGCTTGGGGGCTTATACCTAAAATAGCATAAGCATTTTCATTGGGAGTTTGGGTATAGCTATTACTGCTATAAGTGTTAGCAAACATTGCTTTGATGCTTATAAAATCACTTTTTTCTATCTGGAAGTAATAGGCTATTTGCTCTATTTGTTGTACTTCGTCTTGGCTTACTACTCCGTCGGCTTGAGCAATACCAAAGAGAAAATAGAGGATTTGCAGGCGTGTTTCGTAGGTAGTACGCGCTCGTACGTACATTGCTACTCGGGGAGCTTCTATCTGGCGTCCTTTTATTAGTTCATTAAAACTGCGAAACACGGCATTGGCGCGTTCTTTACCATAAAGGCGTACGAACTGCAAGCGCACGAAATCTAATTCGGCTTGGGTAACACGTCCGTTGGCTTTAATAACTAGGCTACAAAGTGAGAGGAGATTCAGCTCGAATGTAGCGGGTGATATGTTTTGCTGAAATGGGTTGCGAAAGGGCTGCTCGGTGGGTAGCTGTTGGGTGAGTTGTCTAAAAAGCCAAAAGAAAAAAAGAAATATAAGAATAGAGAATAAGCTCATACGATATAAATTTTAATAATGCTGATAATGCCAATAATACCAGAAATGCCAATAATGCCAATAATGCCAATAATTAGATATGAAGTTAATTTACACTAATAATATGTGATTTCTCTTTCTATGATATATACTAATTTGCCTTCGGAAAAGCATTTCTTCTCTATCCAATTACCTTTTTCATCGTATTGATAAGAAAAGGTATAGTTTATTTTCTTTGCTTTATTATGGGTCTTCTTTTCGAAGATTAAGAGCATTTCAGTAGGAAAAGGCTCTTTTTTATAGGTATACACTGTTTCGAGGCTTTTATTCTTTTCGTTGGATTTGGTTATTTGGTGGGTAACGAATCCGTTTTTATTATACTTTGTCTTCTTGGTGTATTTTACTGATTTATCGGGATTGTAGACTTTGGTTTCGAGTTGGTTATCCCTCTTGTCGTACTTATATGAAGAGTAGTTTTTGATACTTTCATCGGTGTTGTAATAAGTAGCATAGGTAGGGTAACTACGTTTGTTTGTATCACTTGAAAGTACTAAGTATTCCTTACCTGTTTTAGGGAAGTAGACAGTTTTCTGCATTTTTTTCTCTTTATCGTCATAAGTAAGGGTGTACTCACGCAATAGAGTATCGGTTTCGTCGTATACTTTTAAGTTTGTTTCTCGGTTATTATCGTCGTAAGTTACTTCTGTTTTAAGGTTGAACACATTTCGGTCGGCAAACATAATTTGTTGGACAACATATCCTTGCTCATTGGCTAAGAGAAACAGATTTTCATCGTAATAGAATTTCTTTACAGCTGTTTTTTGAATGCGGTGTTTTTTGTTTTCTTTTACTTGATAAGGGATAACGCGCACGGATTTTACGTTGCCTTTTAAAAAGAGTTCTTTGAGCAAAAATATGTTCTGCCCAAAGGTATTAGTAGCTGTTAGTAGGGCAATGAGAGTATAAATATATTTCATAATAATTTGTTTTATGGGGGCAAAGATAGGAGGTAATTAGCAAATGAGCAAATTTGGAAAATGAGAAAATGAGAAAATGAGGTAATTAGCAAATGAGAAAATGAAAAAGAAAAATTTACTATTGTATAGGTAGCTTGGACGAACCTTAAACGAACCTTGAACGAATGTTGGACGATAGATGGCACTTTTTTGGGAGGAGGCATTTTGTGAAATGGAGTATTGATGGAAAAATGTACTACTTATATGGCTTGTAGGGCAGAAAAATGTACTGAGTAGGGGAGAGGGCGTTTGGGTATGGCTGGAATTTAAGAAAAAGATAAGGCGAAAGGTAGCGGTAAAGGTGTTGAAAAAGAGGACATAGAAGCAGTTTGGGAGAGTTGAGGTATACAGCTTAATACATTAATTATGAATAAATTAAAGGAGGTATATGCAGTTTTTTTAGTTTTTTTATTTGCGTAGTTCATTTTTTATTTGCACCTTTGTAAGATTTTTTGATACACTTGCGCCTTAAATGGCTTGGTGTTTGTGAACTAAAAAATGTAAAAACAGAAACAGAAAACTTATGATGAAGAAAGTCCTTTATTTTTCATTTTTTGCACTTCAGCTTTCGGTATTCACGTCTTGTAATGATACCCCTAATGCTGAGAAGGCAACAGCTTCGGCTACTGTTGAGGCACCTAAACCTCCGGTGTATGAATTTGGTTTCAACTTGAACGATTACACGATAGTGAAAGATACGATTAAGCAGGGTGATACCTTTGGTAAACTATTAGAAGAGAACAATATAGGAGCGGTGGATATTCATAATATCACCCAAAAAACCAAAGGAGAGTTTAACCCTAAGAATATACGTACGGGTAAGGTTTACGCTTTTTTGTACGATAAAAAAGACCCCTCGAAACCCCATAGCTTTATCTATCAGCCGAACGTTACGGATTACGTAGTGGTGCGTCTTGGAGACTCGGTTCACGCTTACAAAGCGCAACGCAAAGTAACGATTGTGGAAAAGGCATTGGCAGGAAATATCAACAGCAATCTTACAGTTGATGCGCTTGCGGCGGGTATCAGTGCGAATGCTACTTACCAAATGGGACAGATTTTTGATTACACCATCGACTTTTTCCGCTTGCAAAAGGGTGATAATTTTAAGATTATTTATGAGGAACGTTATGTGGACGACACTATTTTTGCGGGAGTTGAGAAAGTGAAAGCGGCTTATTTTGAGTGGCAAGGGAAACCTTATTACGCTTTTAACTTCACTACCGATTCGGCAAAAGGTACAAATGGTTATTACGACGAAAAAGGGAATATGATGAAGCGAATGTTTTTGAAATCGCCTTTGGATATCTTCCGCATTACGTCTAAATTTGGAATGCGTTTTCACCCTGTGCTTCACCGTATGAAGGGACATTTTGGTACCGACTATGCAGCACCTACGGGTACGCCTATACGGGTGACAGCATCAGGAACGGTGATTGAGGCGGGCTATAGTTCGGGTAATGGTAACTACGTGAAGGTGCGCCACAACAATATGTATACAACACAGTACTTGCATATGTCGAGAATACTAGCACGCAGAGGACAACACGTATCGCAAGGACAGGTGATTGGACTTGTGGGAAGTACCGGCTTGGCAACAGGTCCTCACGTGTGCTATCGATTCTGGAAGAATGGAAGACAAGTAGACCCACTCAGAGAGAAGTTACCAGAATCGGTGCCTATTGATGCGCGACTTAAAGCTAAATATTTGAAGGAGATAGCGCCACTAAAAGAACAGCTTGATGCGCTAAAAGCGACTCCTATTGAAATGGAAGAGGAGGTAACGAATGTACAAAAGCAAACGGTGTCGTAACAATGGTTAATGATTAGTGATTAATGGTTAATTAAACAGAAATACAAATGAAAAAGTTTATTTTTTATCTATTGGCTCTTGTGGGCTTTACTGCCTCAGCACAAGTGTATGAATTTAAGGTAGTAACCGCTATTGAATCGGTGGTACCTTCGGGAGCAGGACGTTCGCGACTTATCTCAGCTAATGAAACACGCAATTATAAAGAATTTACTACTACGCGCTCAGAAGAAGGAGACGAACGCAACAAAAGCGACCGTGATGAGATTCGCGTAAAGGGCTTTGATGAGACCAAACTCCTCAACTTCTTTAATCTCGGGGGAATTCGTTTTCAGAACATCGCTGCCAACGATGCTCTTATCACTTCTAAGTTGAACACAATGAGTGAAGAAGGCTGGGAACTTGCTTTTGTTACTAGTGGAGTAGAGAGCAATGCAGGAAGCAATGATTCTACAGGTATTTTTATCACCCGTTTTGTGTTTAAAAGACAGAAAAAGTAAGTTTCATTAAGTAATTTGTCAATTAGCAAATTAGCTAAAGGTGAAGCGTCATTATTTTGTAGTTTTGCACTCTGAAAAGACAGATGTTAGTTGCTATTACATAGATTATAATTAAACAAATAGAGAATTCAACTGATTATTAAGATAATTAACTTTGCCAAAGTTTCAAACTTTGGCAAAGTGAAAGGTGCAAAATTTACAGACTAATTTGTGATTGACTATAAAAAGAATAACAACATTAAACATATATAAATAAAAATGTTAAAAAATAGTAATCCAACACAAACCAATGCTTGGAAAGCATTGCAAAAACATTTTACTGAAGTAAAAGACCGCCATACGCTTTCTCTATTCGAGAAAGACCCTGCTCGCGGTGAAAAATTCACTATCAAATGGCACGACTTTTACGTAGATTATTCTAAAAACCGCATAGACGAAGAAACCCTTAAACTCCTCGTGCAACTCGCTAACGAATGTCACCTTAAAGATGCTATCGAAAAGTACTTCGGTGGCGACCTTATCAACAACACCGAAAAACGCGCGGTTTTGCACACTGCCCTTCGCGCGCCCGAAAACAGCGTGATAAACGTAGATGGCAAAAACGTAATGCCCGAAGTAGTAGCTGTAAAACACAAAATCAAACAGTTCAGCGAAGAGGTCATCAGTGGCAAACGCAAAGGTTATACTGGTAAAGCCTTTACCGATGTGGTGAACATTGGTATTGGTGGCTCTGACCTAGGTCCGGCAATGGTAACAGAGGCGCTTAAATTCTATAAGAATCACCTCAACGTACATTTCATCAGCAATGTAGATGGCGACCACGTGCTCGAAACTATCAAACACCTCAACCCCGAAACTACCTTGATAGTGATTGTATCTAAAACATTCACAACACTCGAAACCCTTTCGAATGCGCTTACTGTAAAAGAATGGTTCCTAAAATCGGGTAGCGAAAAAGATATTGCTAAACACTTTGTAGCAGTGTCTACTAACTTGCAAGAAATCGATAAATTCGGTATAGACCCTGATAATGTATTCCCTATGTGGGACTGGGTAGGCGGACGCTTCTCGTTGTGGAGTGCCGTAGGCTTGAGCATTGCCCTATCAGTAGGTTATGATAATTTTGATAAGTTGCTCAAAGGAGCGCACGCTATGGACGAGCATTTCCGCACAGCTCCTTTTGAGAAGAACATTCCGGTAGTCTTGGCATTGCTCAGCGTGTGGTACAACAACTTCTACGGAGCCGAAAGTCAAGCGATCATCCCTTATACTCAGTATTTGCACCGCTTGGCGGCTTACCTACAACAAGGTATAATGGAAAGTAACGGTAAACAAACCGATCGTGATGGCAACCCTATCCCTTATCAAACTGGGGTAATCATCTGGGGTGAACCGGGAACCAACTCTCAACACGCGTTCTTCCAGCTCATCCACCAAGGTACTAAATTGATACCTACTGATTTCATTGGCTTTAAACACTCATTGCACGGCAATACCGACCACCACAACAAGTTAATGGCTAACTTCTTTGCACAAACCGAAGCCCTTTTAAAAGGTAAAACCGAAGCCGAAGTGCGCAAAGAAATGGGTGACAAGGTAAACGAAGCCTTAGTGCCTTTCAAAGTGTTTACAGGAAACCGCCCTACAACCTCTATCCTCATTGATAAACTTACCCCTGAAAGTTTGGGTAGCCTTATCGCTATGTATGAGCATAAGATATTTGTAGAAGGTGTGATCTGGAACATCTACAGTTACGACCAATGGGGCGTAGAACTCGGCAAACAGTTGGCAAGCAAAATCCTTAAAGACATCGCCGCTACCGAACTCTCTGCACACGACAGTTCCACTACCAATTTATTAAAACAATTCAAAAAATAGGTTTCAGGTATCAGGTTTCAGGTGTTAAGTATGACCCCTGAAACCTGACCCCTAACACCTAACACCTGAAAATGATTCACATTAGAACAGCCGAAGAAATAGAACTACTACACCAAGCTGCCCAAGTGGTATCACGCACTTTGGGCATACTAGCTAAAGAAGTAAAACCAGGGGTAACCACCCTATATCTCGATAAACTCGCCGAAGAGTACATCCGCAGTCAAGGGGCTATCCCAGGATTTTTGGGTTTGTATGGCTTCCCTAATACCCTCTGTATGAGTCCTAATGCACAAGTAGTGCACGGCATCCCTAACGACCGTCCGTTACAAGAAGGCGACATCATCTCGATAGATTGCGGAGCATTGAAAAACGGTTACTACGGCGATCACGCTTATACTTTTGAGGTAGGCGAAGTAGCCCCCGAAGTAAAAGAACTCTTGCGTGTAACCAAAGAATCACTGTACATAGGTATCCATCAGTTTCGTGCGGGTAACCGAGTAGGCGATGTAGGACACGCTATACAACAACACTGTGAGGCACACGGCTATGGCGTAGTGCGCGAACTCGTCGGTCACGGCGTAGGGCGCAAAATGCACGAAGACCCTGAGATGCCTAACTACGGCAAACGCGGTAGTGGTAAAAAGTTTAAAGACGGAATGGTAGTCGCCATAGAGCCTATGATCAATATGGGTACCAAGAGCATACGCCAACTCAAAGACGGCTGGACAATCCTCACCGCCGACGGCAAGCCTTCAGCCCACTTTGAACACGATGTAGCCCTCATCGATGGCAAACCTAAATTGCTCTCCACTTTCAAGTACATATACGAAGCCTTAGGTATTAAAAGCAATGAGGAGGACGAGTTTTTGCTCAATTAGATGAATGAACACCTTTATTTACAATATCTCTGACAATTCTGAATCTTACGTAAAGGTTTCAGAAGCTGAACTATGAAGGTTTAGGAGAGGCAAAAAAGGTATCTTTATTTCTCATAATGAGGTAATGAAAAGGATTACGAGAACTCATAGAGAAAGAAGCCTAAGAGAAAAAACCTTTGTCTATAAATTCTTACTAGAGAACTTGAAGCATATCAAAAATAATTGAATTTAAAAATACTAAAATTATGAGTACACTTATTATTAAACCACCTAAACATCTCTCATTGGAAAAGGCTAAAGCTGTTCTTGAAAATTTAGATTTTGAGATTGTTACTAATGAATACACTGAACCTTATGCAAAGGTTTCAGAAGCTGAACTACATTCTATAGAAGAAGGTTTAGAAGAGGCAAAAAAAGGTGTCTTTATTCCTCATAATGAAGTAATGAAAGGATTACGAGAACTCATAGAGAATTGGAAAAATGGAAGATCTAACGATTATTTGGTTGCCAAAAGCTAAAATTCAATTGTATGATATTTCGCTGTATTGGTTAGAAAAAACTCAATCAGAAAGTTATATTCTAAAATTAGAAGCTGAAATAGCTAAAATTTGTGAAATGCTTGAGTATAATCCAAAAATAGGAACGATAGTAGATAATAGAAAGGATGTAAGAAGAGTAATTGTACTTCGTAATTTTTCAATTTTTTACCAAATTATAGAACAAAAACAAGTGATTGAAATTATATCTTTTTGGGATAACAGAAATAACCCCGAGAAGTTAAATCTCAATAGAATATAACTCAAAAACTTATAACTAACGACAAATAAATGTACAGAACGCATACTTGTGGAGAGCTACGACTCTCGCACGAAAAACAACAAGTAACCCTCAGCGGATGGGTACAACGCGTCCGCAACAAGGGATTTATGATTTGGGTAGACCTACGCGACCGCTATGGCATCACTCAACTTATTTTTGACGAAGAACGCACTGATAAAACTGTCTTCGATCAGGCGAAAACCCTCTCACGCGAGGACGTGATTCAAATTCAAGGTACTGTTATCAAACGTGAGGCTACCAACGCAAATATCCCTACCGGAGAGGTGGAAATCCTCGTTACAGCACTTACCCTGCTCAACCATTCTGAACTTCCTCCTTTTACCATTGAAGATAATACCGATGGCGGTGAAGACCTCCGTATGAAGTACCGCTATCTCGATATACGCCGTACCCCCGTGCGCGATAACCTTATTTTTCGCCACAAAGTGGGGATAATGGTGCGCAACTACCTATCCGAACAAGGCTTTATAGAGGTAGAAACCCCTGTACTTATCAAATCAACACCCGAAGGCGCTCGCGACTTTGTAGTGCCTAGCCGTATGAATGCTGGTGAGTTCTACGCACTTCCACAATCACCGCAAACCTTTAAGCAATTGCTAATGGTAGGCGGATTAGACAAGTACTTCCAAATCGTAAAGTGCTTCCGCGATGAAGACCTCCGCGCCGACCGTCAGCCTGAGTTTACCCAAATAGACTGCGAAATGTCGTTTGTAGAACAAGAGGACGTTATCCAGACCTTTGAAGGATTGGCAAAACACCTCCTCAAAGAACTCAAAGGCTTAGAGTTCGGGGCTTTCCCTCGTATGACTTATGCCGAGGCGATGAAAACTTATGGCAACGACAAACCCGATATCCGTTTTGGTATGAAGTTCGGCGAACTCAACGATCTCGCGCAACACCGCGATTTCAAAGTGTTCAACGAAGCCGAATTGGTAGTAGGGATTGCCGTACCTGGTACCAACAGCTACACCCGCAAAGAGATTGATGCTTTGGTAGAATGGGTAAAACGCCCACAAGTAGGCGCTTCCGGAATGGTATATGTAAAATGCAATGAAGATGGCACCTTCAAATCATCAGTAGATAAATTCTATAACGAGGATGACCTCAAGGCGTGGGCAGAGCGCACTGGCGCCAAAGCAGGCGACCTTATCTGTATCCTTTCAGGCAAGGCAAATAAAGTACGCGGGCAACTTAGCGCCCTCCGTATGGAACTCGCTGAGCGCCTCGGCTTGCGCAAACCTGATGAATATGCCCCTCTATGGGTCGTAGATTTTCCACTTTTGGAGTGGAGCGAAGAGGAAGAACGCTTCTTTGCGATGCACCACCCTTTTACCTCGCCTAAACCTGAGGATATTCCGTTACTCGATAGCAACCCAGGTGCCGTACGTGCCAATGCTTATGACCTCGTGCTCAACGGCAATGAAGTAGGCGGTGGTTCTATACGTATCTTCAACCAAGAGTTACAAGCCAAGATGTTCCAGCTATTAGGCTTTACCCCTGAGCAGGCACAAGCACAATTTGGCTTCTTGATGAACGCCTTCCGATACGGAGCTCCTCCTCACGGTGGTTTGGCTTTTGGCTTTGACCGATTAGTAGCACTTCTCGGCGGACAAGAAACCATACGCGACTTTATCGCTTTCCCTAAAAACAATAGCGGTCGCGATGTGATGATTGATGCCCCTTCGCCTATTGATGAGGCACAACTGAAAGAACTCAATATTCAATTGACAATTAACAATTGATAATTGACAAAAAGGCTGTCGCAAAGTAAATTTGCGACAGCCTTTGTTGTTTTTGTGAAAAATAATATTACTTTTGCAATGTAAAACGCTAAAAATAAAATGTATATGAAACAAGTTTTAAAAGCAGTAGGCTTAGTGCTCTTACTACTCACCTCTTGTAGCAAAGACGATTCTAACCCTAACAATGGAAACGGAAATGGGAACGGTAACGGCAATGTTACCCCACCCGTTGAACAAAAAGCAATTGTGATCACTTCGTATAGCAAAAACTACGGCTATGCAGGTGATAGCGTGGATATTTTAGGCGAAAATTTCCCTAAAAAAGAACAATGTAAAGTAACTTTTGGAAATACTGAAGCTACTATCACCTCAGTTTCAGCCGATGGCAAGAAACTCACCCTTGTATTACCCCGCAGTAGTACCTATTTGCCAGAGTTGAAATTCTACTTTGGCGAAAAAACTGTGGTAGACAACAAAGTAACCAATGACTATGAACAAAAAATAGGTATCATTGATAAAGTCGTAGGACAATGGGTAAAAACTCAATGGGATGTAGCCAATGCTGAAGATTTATATAATGTAAAAACCCAAATCATAGGAGATTACATATATAGTACACAAGTACGGGATAAATCCTCTGGAAATATTGTGGTTTTTAGCAAAGATAATGGTATCACTTGGGAAAAATGGGCAAATACAGGTGTATGGAGTTATATTTCTGATTTTTATATTACCCCCTCTCACGAAGGTCTGAATGTGTATTTTAGTGTTGTATACAAAGTACCTATTGGAGGAACAAAAACTCCTAACCCTTTTATTAATAGTGGAAAAGAAATTTTTTACAAAGAAAATATTACTTTCAATAGAGTAATTTGTGATGATGAAATGAAAAATATCATTGTGGTCTCAATACATGGAGATGTCTATAAATCAACTAATGGGAAAGATTTTTATCCTATAAGAGAAGTTAATACAACCCGTCATCTTGTTGATTATCAATTTCTTGCTTTTAAAAGAGATGTAAACCATATATGGATTGGTGGATTGGATATCAAAAACGGAAATTACAAACCTAAAATACTATTCTGTAATGGTAATAATGAACAATGGACAGAATATGTATTTGAAAATGAATCCGATGGAAGTGGAAGGGCTGTCGATGTGAATTTCCCTACTAATCAAATAGGCTATTGTTTAATATCTGGATCAGTTAACAAAATATACAAGTCTACTGATGGGGGATATTCTTGGCAAAAATTACCTTTTGAAATTCCTATTGGTGTACGATCCTTAGCTTTTCAAGATGAAAATACAGGCTGGCAATCATTAGGCAAAGTTATCTATAAAACTACTGATGGAGGCAATACTTGGCAAAAAGAGTTTGAAGCCGAAAGCGATATCAAAAAACTTTACTATACTCAAAATGTGTTATACGCTTTTGCCGATGATGGTTTGCTATACCGCTACTATTTTAAATAGTAAATTTACAGACTTAAAAGAAAATATCGATTTTTGCCTTAAAAACAAATTGGATATGGTAGTTTTTGCCATTAGTGAAAAAATAAAAAACCAACTTTTTCGTAATTCATAGCCTGTAATTCGTAATTATTTTGTATCTTTGCCTTAATTAAAAACAAAAAATGAACAGTATGAAAAGAATTTTATTAGTGGTAGCTGTTGTTTTTGCAACTGTTACCTATGCACAAACCGGAAAAGGAAACTGGATGGTAGGCGCTGATTTGGGTCTTTCATTTCAATCTAAAAATGTAGTGGAGAAAGATGATCAGGTACAATATATGGATCAAACCATAACTACTTTTAAAATCACACCTAACTTTAACTACTTTGTGGTTAATAACTTAGCAGTAGGGTTAGGAGTGGGATATGAACACTCGAGAGACAAGAGAGCTAATAGTAGTTGGGATACGGAAACAAATACCCTTATAATTGCACCTAATGTGCATTACTATTTCCCTACAGGTGGAAGTTTAGCGCCTTTTGTAGGGGCAAGAGTAGGTTTTACAAGTAGAAAAAATCCTTCAGGGATTGGTGCTGGTGAATGGAGAGGATTGGTAGTAGGAGGTAAAGCAGGTCTTGCTTACTTTGTAAACCGAGGAGCTGCTATTACAGCTTATGCAGAGTATGACCATTTTTCTTTAAAGCATACAGAAAACACTAAACGCAAAACCAAAGAGGGTGTATTGGGTGTAGGTATAGGTGTTGCCTTGTTCTTCTAAGTAGAAAATCCTTCATAATTATAAGTATGGGGTGTTTTAAAAAGTAGTGATATTTTTTAAGACACCCTTTTTTAGTTGATGTAATAAAAGTGTAGTTTACACTACAGAAAGTCTTTCAATTGATAATTGACAATTGACAAATGTGATGGGCACGGATGGGCAACTTCGTTGCTGGATTTACACAGGTTGTAATACAAACGTGATTGTGAATCAGTGGTGTAGATTTTGAATAGGTGTTAATTAAGGTGGGTTGGATATAATAAAAGTGTAGCTTACGCTACAGAAATCTTACAAATCTCAAAAAAATCAAACAAATAAACAGCTTTGCTGTTTTAAATGTCTCGCACAGATTGCACGGATTTCACGGATAGTTTTCAATTGATAATTGACAATTGACAAATGTGATGGGCGCGGATGGGTAACTTCGTTGCTGGATTTACACGGATTGTGATGCAAACGTGATTGTGAATCGGTGTTGTAGATTTTGAACGGGTGTTAATTAAGGTGGGTTGGATATAATAAAAGTGTAGCTTACGCTACAGAAATCTTACAAATCTTTAGAAAATCAAACAAATAAATAGCTTTGCTGTTTTAAATGTCTCGCACAGATTGCACGGATATTTTTTCAATTGACAATTGATAATTGACAATTGACAAATGTGATGGGCACGGATGGGCAACTTCGTTGCTGGATTTACACAGGTTGTAATACAAACGTGATTGTAAATCAGTGGTGTATATTTTTAATAGACGTTAAATAAACTTTAAACGGAACTACAGTGGGTTTTCAGTGGCTCTACAGTGGCTCTACAGTGGCTCTACAATAAAGGTTAATTAAATTATAATTGAATATTAATAGAGTTTATAGTGCTACTATCTCCTAATGTCACACGTTTTGCAGGTTAGACTTCTTGGACAGGTGTGGACACACGGGTAGCTGTAGCACGACGACAAAGCGAAAAAATTCTTTAAAAAAATTTGCACATTCAAAAATAAGTAGTACCTTTGCCTTATTAATAACAATAAAAATATAGAACAGTATGAAAAAATTTTTATTAATCGTAGCAGTTGCTTTTGCGAGCGCTACATATGCACAAACTGAAAAAGGAAACTGGATGGTAGGCTCTGACTTGGCTCTTTCATTTAACTCTGTTAAAGAAACACCTCGTTATGACGGAACATCAGGTAATGTACAAACGCAAAATACATTTAAGTTTGTACCTAATTTAAATTATTTTGTAATTAATAATTTAGCAGTAGGTTTAGGTTTAGAGTACCAAAGTACTACTACCAAAGTAAAACCTGTAGCAGGTTCAGAAACAAAGGGAACAACTTCTGCGTTTGTTATAGCTCCTAATGCACATTATTATTTTCCTATCGGTGGCAACTTAGCACCTTTTGTAGGAGCAAAAGTAGGATATGCTTGGGCTTCAGCAGGAGATAATAATAGTGATAAAGAAAGAGGATTGGCATTAGGAGTAAAAGGAGGTATGGCTTACTTTGTAAACCAAGGAGCTGCTCTTACAGGTTATGTAGGTTATGACTATATGAACTTGAAGAACAAACAAGACAATAAAGCAGAAACGAGAATAGGCAACTTCGGTGTTGGTATCGGGGTAGCTTTGTTCTTCTAAGCTGAGAAATTTTATAACTGAATTAAGAATATGGGGTGTTTTAAAAATAGCAATATTTTTAGGCACCCTTTTTTATAGATAAAAGTGAACCTATATTTTTAATAAACATTACTAATAATTTATAATATGAAACATTCCTTATTCTCCGCAACGCTACTTCTTTTAGTAGCCTGCAATCAAAACCCTAACAACACTAACGACGAAAAGATGAACTATCCTCAAACACGTATGGATAATACCGTCGATACTTACTTCGGCACTCAGGTGTCTGACCCTTACCGTTGGCTCGAAGATGACCGTTCTGCTGAAACCGCTCAGTGGGTAAAAGCCCAAAACGATTTTACGTTTGGTTATCTCTCTAAAATACCCTATCGACAAGCAATAAAAGAGAAACTCGAGAAACTCTGGAACTATGAGAAACTGAGCGCTCCTTTTACCGAAGGAGATTACACTTATTATTACAAGAACGACGGCTTACAAAACCAATCGGTGCTCTATCGCAAAGATAAAGAAGGTAAAGAAGAAATTTTCTTAAATCCGAATACTTTTTCTAAGGACGGAACTACTTCATTAGGAGACGTTGCTTTCTCCGAAGATGGTTCTTTAGTAGCTTATCTCATTTCAGAAGGCGGTAGTGACTGGCGTAAAGGGATAGTGCTCGATGCGAAAACTAAAAAGGCAATAGGTGATACCTTAGTAGATATAAAGTTTAGTAGTGTAGCGTGGAAAGGCAATGAAGGCTTCTTCTATTCCAGCTACGACAAACCCAAAGGCAGTGAGCTATCAGCAAAAACTGATCAGCACAAGCTTTATTATCACAAACTCGGCACGTCTCAAAAGAGTGATAAGCTCATTTTTGGTGGCACACCAGCTGAGAAATATCGTTATGTGTCGGGCACAGTATCCAATGACGGGAAATATCTGTTCATTTCGGTTGCCAATGCGACCTCAGGTAATAAACTATTTGTAAAAGATTTATCTAATCCTAAATCTTCTTTGGTAACTATTACCAACAATTTCGATGGAGATACAGGATTTGTAAATAACCAAGGCACAACGCTCTTTTTAGAAACCAATATCAATGCACCTAACGGTCGCTTAGTGAAAGTAGACTTTAAAAATCCACAGCCAGAGCATTGGCAAGATGTTATTCCTGAAACCAAGAATGTGCTCAGTATTACTACCGCAGGCAAATATCTATTTGCTAAATATATGGTAGATGCTCTTTCTCAGGTAAAACAATACGACTACGAGGGGAAGCTCATTCGCGAAGTGAAGCTCCCCAGTATAGGTAGTGCGGGAGGTTTTTATGCTAAAAAAGATGAAACACACACCTATTTTAGTTTCACCAATTACGCATATCCTACCCAAATATACAAAATGGATTTGGCAACAGGAGCTACTGAACTCTATTGGAAACCCGCTATTGCTTTTGATGCCACTCACTACGAATCTAAGCAAGTGTTTTATACCTCTAAAGATGGTACTAAAATACCAATGATGATTACCTATAAAAAAGGAATCAAACTCAACGGTAAAAATCCTACCTTATTATATGGATATGGAGGGTTCAACATCAGTTTGATGCCTACATTCGGTGTTGCCAATGCGGTGTGGTTAGAACTTGGGGGTGTATATGCTGTTCCTAACTTACGTGGAGGAGGTGAATATGGTAAACAATGGCACGATGCAGGCACTAAGATGCAAAAGCAAAACGTGTTCGACGATTTTATAGCAGCTGCTGAATATCTTATAAAAGAGAAATACACCTCTCCCCAATACCTTGCTATCAGAGGAGGCTCTAACGGAGGGCTCTTGGTAGGTGCTACAATGTTACAACGCCCCGACCTGTTTAAGGTAGCTTTACCCGCAGTAGGTGTACTCGATATGTTGCGTTATCACACTTTTACCGCAGGAGCAGGGTGGGCTTATGATTATGGCACATCTGATGATAGCAAAGAAATGTTTGAATACTTAAAAGCCTATTCACCCTTACACAACGTAAAACAAGGAGTAGTTTATCCTGCTACTCTTATAACAACAGGTGACCACGACGATAGAGTAGTACCTGCTCACAGTTTTAAGTTTGCTGCGGAATTGCAAGCTAAACAAACGGGCAACAACCCTATTCTTATACGAATAGAGACCAATGCAGGACACGGAGCAGGGACACCAGTGAGCAAAACTATAGAGCAAAACGCCGATTTGCAAGCATTCACTCTTTGGAATATGGGGATTAAAACACTCCGATAAAGAGTAGGGGAGAGGAAAAAGAAAAATAGCTTCGTAACAATATTACACAGCTTTTTATACTATTTAGTAGCCAAAAGTGTTTACAAAAGAAGTATTAAATAGGGTAAAAAGTAAACTCATTCTTTTACTTTTTTTTTACATTTCAAGGGGTAAAAGGGGTTAAAATGTAAAAATAGTGTTAAAGTTTGTAGGTTATTGAAAAATATTGTTGAATAAATTTTGTGTGTATAAAATAAATGCGTACGTTTGCGCCCTAATTAAATGTGAATTTAAACAATGTTTATGGCAAGAAGAATATTTGTAATGCTACTTGTACTATTAGTACTAGCTGCGTGTAAGCGTGGCGGTGGCGACAGCAAAGGAGAGCTTGTAGGTGTTAAGGGGAAGAGCTGGAAACAGCCTGCTCCTTACGGTATGACGCTTATTCCGAGTGGTTCTTTCATTATGGGTAGTTCCGATGATGATAAAACTGCGAGTTTTAACGCACCAGTGAAAACTGTGAGCGTGGGGTCGTTCTATATGGACGAAACCGAAATCACAAATAGTGAGTATCGCCAGTTCGTGAATTGGGTTCGCGATTCAATTATCCGTACTCAGTTAGCTGAAATGGCGGAACAAACCGGTCAGACCCAAGGCAGTGGAGGTATCGGTGAATATGCATACTTAGATGCGAACACCGAGAAGATGAATGCTTATCAGCAGTATCTTCAAAACACATATGGCGACCAAAAAGCACGAAAATTGAACAAGAAAGTAGCACTTATTTGGGACACTAATAAATTCCCAGATGAATACTACTCGGAAGTAATGGACAAAATGTATTTGCCCGAAGAAGAAGCTTACAATGGCAAACGCATTATGGACGTTCAGAAGTTCGAGTTTAAATATCAATGGCTTGATATGGATAAAGCCGCTCGTACTCGCGGTAACCGTAAAGACTTCATTAAAGAGGAAATCGTGAAAGTATATCCTGATACTACTGTATGGATTCGCGACTTCAACTATTCTTATAACGAGCCAATGCACAATGACTATTTTTGGCACGAAGCCTATGGCGACTATCCTGTGGTAGGCGTTAGCTGGATTCAAGCCAAAGCCTTCTGTGAATGGCGTACTCTTAACAAAAACTCTTATCAAAAATCAAAAGGTGATTACACAGTAAACTCTTTTCGTTTGCCAATTGAATCGGAATGGGAATACGCAGCACGTGGTGGTCTGCCAGGAGGTACTTATCCTTGGGGAGGTCCTTATACCTATGATGATAGAGCTTGTTTCCTTGCAAACTTTAAACCAATGCGTGGTGACTATGCTGTTGATAATGCACTCTATACCGTAGAAGCTAAGTCGTACGAACCTAATGGTTACAACCTCTACAATATGGCAGGTAACGTATCAGAATGGACAAACACCTCATATGACCCCAATTCATATGAATATATGTCTACAATGAATCCTAACGTACTTGATGACAAAAATCACCGTAAAGTAATACGTGGAGGTTCTTGGAAAGACGTTGCCTTTATGTTGCAAGTAAATACTCGTGATTATGAGTACCAAGACTCAGCCCGTAGTTATATAGGGTTCCGTACCGTACAAGATTTTATGGGTATCAGCGACAAACAACAGGCTAAATCAGCAAGAGGATACAGATAGAATTAAAAGAAAAATCAAACAAATTAACTAATAAATTTAACAAATAAAAAAAAGTCTTATGGCAGGAAGTAGATCAACAAAGAAATTGTTTAATATGGTTTATGGTATAGGTGCCTCAGTTGTAATTATCGGTGCCTTAGCCAAAATTTTGCACGTGGATATCTTAGGTATCAGCGGTGGCGTATTGTTAGCAGTAGGGATGGGAACAGAAGCATTCGTCTTCTTCTTCTCAGCTTTTGAACCAATAGATGAAGAGTTCGATTGGTCATTGGTTTATCCTGAGCTAAAAGGAGGTGCTCCATCAGGACGCCAAGGAGCTTTGGCTTTACAGTCAGGAGAAGATAAGATTCTTAGAGAATCATTATCACAAAAATTAGATGGTATTTTAGCAGAGGCTCGTATCGATGCGAATATGATGCGTTCATTGGGAAGATCTATTGAAAACTTTGCAGAAGCAAGTAAAGAAATCGCTCCAGTGGCTAATACGATGGTGGCTACTCACAAATATGGTGAAGAGCTTTCAGCAGCAGCATCAAATTTAGAGTCATTAAACAGCCTTTACAAATTACAATTAGAAAGAACAGAAAGACAAGTATCTGCACAAGCAGGTGTTGTTGATAACTTAGATTCATTAAATCAGCAAATGCTTACGTTTAAAGACAACTTAAGATCTTTGAACACTATCTATGGAGGAATGTTATCTGCAATGGGCGGCGCACGATAAGAGTAATTATTTATTAACTTATTAAAAAAATAGCTTATGGCAGGTGGAAAATTAAGTCCAAGACAGAAGATGATTAACCTGATGTACTTAGTATTCCTTGCGATGATCGCATTGAATATGGGCAAGCAAGTACTAGATGCATTCGGGTTAGTGAATCAAAAGTTTGAATCATCAAACAAAAGAGCTAATGAAGGCACATCTAATGCTTTAGCCGAATTAGCAAATAAAGCAAATGAGAATCAAGCTCAATATGGTGAGATATATGAACAATCCAAACAAATAAAGGAACTATCAGATGGATTGTACAGCTATATCCAAGATATTAAAACCAAAGTAGAAGATGTAATTGGTCAAAAAGACATTCCTGTAAATCAAAGAAACTATCAGGCAATGGATCAGTCAGATTTTACTGACAATTATTTCTTTGCTGAGGGAGCACAAGCTAAAGCTCACGCAAGTGAATTCATTGAAAAAATGAAAACCTATCGCGAAGGAGTATTAAAAGTATTGGGAGATAATCCAGCTTATAAAGCTTTAGCCGATAAAGTAAGCGTAAACTTTAATACTGACGACGTAAAAGATAGAGAAGGTAGAACTGTAAAATGGTTACACTTTAACTTTGAAGGGTTCCCTTATATTGCAACTTTAGCAAAACTCTCAATGATGCAGTCAGACATCTTAACTACTCAACAAGAATTTTTCGATACTGCTTTGGCAGGTAGCTTGAAATCACAAGTTTCAATGACTAACTATACAACTTTACTTGAACAAGGTAAAGGGGCGTATTACCAAGGTGAGAAATTCGATGGTTCTATCGTATTGGGTAGAAAAGATGCTACTACACGTCCTAATGAAGTAGACATCGCTATCGACGGTAGAAAGTTAGGAACAAGTGAATACACTATTGAAGATGGTCGTGTGAAATTAAACATTTCAGCAGGTAATACAGGTGACCACAAAATCACAGGTAACTTGTACTTCGACCAAGACGGAAAACGTATTGCTGTACCTGTAGCACAATCTTTCTCTGTAATTCCTAAACCAAACTCAGCAGTTATTTCAGCTGATAAGATGAACGTAGTGTATCGTGGTGTTGCTAACCCTATCACTATCTCTATGCCTGGTGTTCCTGATAACAAAATTTCAGCATCAGCACCTGGTTTATCTAAAGCGAGTGGTAGTGGTGCTTGGGTAATGCGTCCAGGACAAGGTAGAGAAGTTACTATTCACGTAACAGGTGAGCTTGCAGGACAAAAATTCAGCTCTTCTAAAATGTTCCGTATTAAAAATATCCCACGTGCTGTAACCAGCTTGGGCGGACAAATAGGAAACGCTAAATTACCAAAAGCAAACGTATCTGTAATGCCAGTGATGGCTGTTTTGGAAGACTTCGACTTCGACTTGAAACTACAAGTAAACGAATTTAAAGTGTTCATTCCAGGACAACCAAGTGTATACGTGAAAGGTAGCAGAATGAACGAACAAGCAAGAGCAGCTGTTCTAAGAGCTAAACGTGGTGATAAAATCCAGATATTTGACGTAAAAGCAAGTATCATCGGTAACTCTGAGCTCAGATTGCCTCCTGTATCACCAATCGTAGTTGAAATAACAAACTAAGACAAACCATTATTATGCACGTAAAAAATATAATATTATTATTGCTTTCAGTATTTGCATTTCAGCTCTCTAAAGCTCAGGTAAACATCTTAAACGCAAAAGTAGCAAGCGAAATAGGTGTTAAATCTGAAGCTCGAATAGAAGCTGATAATGACAAACCACTACCTTATGGCTATGTGGACGACCGCGATATCCTTTGGTCAGTAGAGGTATGGGAAGTAATCGACCTCAACGAGAGAGCTAACTTTCCCCTCCTTTTCCCTACTGATACCTTGGAAATAGATGCTTATCGTCGCTCATTGTATGATGTACTTTTGAAGAACATCAAAAATGGTAAAATTCAAGACATCTATGTAGATTCTTATTTTACTCAAACAAAAACAGCTGAGTCAATAGAAGCATCACTATCAAAGGTAGATACTTTAGATGTAGGCTATGAGCAACTTAACGCAGGTGAAGCTCTTTCTCCTGAATATGTAACTCATAGAAACTTAGAGTCTGCAGATATCGCTCAGTACCACATTAGAGGTATTTGGTATTTTGACAAACGCCAAGGTGAATTAAAATATCGTTTGCTCGCGTTAGCTCCTGTAGCTCCCGACGTAAACTTTATAGATTCTGATGACTCTACTATGTCGGCATTAGTACCTCTATTCTGGGTATTCTATCCGCAAGTACGCGATATTTTGCACGAAGCGAAAACCTTTAATAGGAAGAATGATGCTCGCCCTGTGTCTTTCGACCACGTTTTAAATGCACGAATGTTCAGTTCCGTGATATTTAAAGAAGCGAATGTATACGGCGACAGAAAAATCAAGGAATACCTCCCTGATAATGCACTCTTTCAATTGTTAGAAGCTGACAAAATTAAAGAGAAAATTCGCGACAGAGAGCAAGATATGTGGACAAACTAATTTTAAATTCACAGAAATATTCTTTAAACTGCTTTGAAAGAGCGTTGCTATCAAAGGCAATGCTCTTTTAAAGCAGTTTTTTAATAGAAAATAAATTTGTAAACTATGGATATCAAGAATGCACAATTAGCAGTTGATAATTGGATTAGAGAACACGGTGTTCGCTATTTTAATGAACTTACCAATATGGCACAACTTACTGAAGAAGTAGGAGAGGTTGCCCGTATTATTGCTCGCCGTTATGGAGAACAGTCCGAGAAAGAAAGTGATAAAAACAAAGATTTAGGCGAGGAACTTGCCGATGTAGTATTTGTAGTACTTTGCTTAGCCAATCAAACAGGGATTGACTTGCAAGAGGCTTTTGATAAGAAGATGCTAAAAAAAACACAACGAGACCACGACCGTCATCACAATAATGAAAAACTAAAATAATTACGCTATATTATTGTATTTATCATTAGATTTTGTATCTTTGCCCTATTAAAACAATCTAGTATAAAATGGCTAAAACAACAAAAGATAACAAGGAAATGAGTGTAGAAGAGGCTAAAAAACAAGCTCTAAAACTCACCTTAGAAAAATTAGACAAAACCTATGGCAAAGGAACTGTACGTGCCTTAGGCGATAATCCTGTCGAAGACGTAGAAGTTTACTCTACGGGTTCTATTGGGCTCGATGCCGCTTTAGGCGTTGGAGGATATCCTAAAGGGCGCGTAATCGAAATTTATGGACCTGAATCTTCTGGTAAAACAACTCTTACACTGCACGCTATCGCCGAAGTACAAAAAGCTAAAGGGACAGCTGCTTTTATCGATGCTGAACACGCTTTCGACCCTGTTTACGCACAACGCTTAGGTGTAGATGTTAAAAATCTACTAATTACTCAGCCTGACAGTGGCGAACAAGCTCTTGAAATTGCCGATGCTCTTATTCGTTCCAATGCAGTAGACCTCGTAGTAATCGACTCGGTGGCAGCACTTACTCCCAAAGGTGAGATTGATGGCGAAATGGGAGACTCTAAAATGGGACTTCACGCCCGACTAATGTCTCAGGCTTTACGCAAAATCACCGGTAGTATTAGCAAAGCAAAATGTATTGTTATTTTCATCAATCAGTTGCGTGATAAAATAGGTATTACTTTTGGAAACCCCGAAACAACAACAGGAGGTAATGCACTTAAATTTTATGCTTCTGTGCGTATAGATATCCGTAAAGATGGAGGACCTCAAGGAAGCGCTGCTATTAAGGACAGCAATGGCGAAATCATCGGTAATAAAACCAAGGTGAAAATAGTTAAAAACAAAGTAGCATCGCCTTTTAAAACCGCTACTTTCGATATTATGTTTGGCTTAGGCATCTCTAAGTCTGCTGAACTTCTTGAGTTAGGTGTTGAGGCTGATATCGTAGATAAAAGCGGTGCTTTTTATAGCTATAAAGGCACCCGATTAGGTCAAGGACGTGATGCCTCTATTGCAATGCTTAACGACAATCCAGAAATAGCTGAACAAATAGAAGTAGAACTACGCGAATGGCTTAAACATAATGAACTCTCTTCTAATCCTAAAAAAGGTAAAAAGAGTACTAAGGCTAAAGATAAAAAGGCAGTAGAACCTGAGTATTCTGAAGAGGAATACGATGAAGCCGACAACTATGACGAAGAAGATGATTAGTTAAACACCAATATAATTGAGAAAGGCTGTGCAGAACGCTCTGCACAGCCTTTCTTAAACAACTATTTCTTTGCAAAAGTAAGGAGTACGCCTCCTTGTTTATCGGTAAGCAACAGTTGGTCTCCTTTTAGTTGGTATTGTCTTACCTTTTGCATAGCCATACCAAAAGCATCAGCTACCTCCATTTTTTCTGCACAAAGCATTAGTGTAGAAGCTAAATCACCAAATACAAGTTCTTTATCGGTGAAGGTTTTAATACTTCCCATAAAGGTATTACAGCTGTCAGAGCCATTCACCTTCATTTCACTGATATTGAGTTTTAATGTAGGCTGTGCCTCAGGGGTGATAACCATTTCTCCCATACTCACCAGTTCCCATTCGCCTTGCAAATCAAATCGAGAGTCTTTCACCTTTTCTATTTCGCGCACCAAAGTATAAGCAACATTTGGTGCACCGGCGGAGGCGTCCTTCAGCGGTTTTTCGCTTACTTCTATCTTCTTAAAGTAGCCTTCTTCAAAGGTAAAACCTTCAATAGGAGCACAAAAAGTCTCCCATTGTGCTTTATTCAGATTATCGCCTTTGTACACTTGCAAGCACTGCTTTTTGCTACCTCCTGCACTGCTTTCTGCTTGGGAGCTATTTACCCAATATACTGCTTGGGTACTGGTAGAGCAACTCCCCAATCCTATGGCTACGCTCAGTAGCATCATAAACTTGATTTTCTTCATTGTAAAAATCTTTATATATTTTTTTAATGTCAGTTCAATATAACAAAAACGCCCGTCGCGCTGCAACTATTTGATGTATTTCTTCAGCGTTTTCATTAAATCATTAGCTCTTAGGTTATCTCCTTGCGACAATAAGTTTCCTTCCGGGTCTATGAGAAAAGGCGCAGGGATGCTCGTTACCCCATATTTCTCAGCGGTTTTGCCATCGTTGTCCCACACATTATGCCACACCATTCCTTCTATTTTGATAGCGTCCTGCCAAGCGTCTTTATCCTTAGGTCTATCTATCGATACTGATAGAATTACAAAATTCTTCCCTTTGAACTCTTTATACGCTTGTTTGAGGTATTTGTTTTCCTTCTTGCAAGGCATACACCACGAAGCCCAAAAGTCTACCAGCACATATTTACCACGTAACGAAGATAACGCTAACTTTTCACCATTAGGCTGTGGTAAGTTAATTTCAGGTACAAGGTTATGGCGTTGCAACGCTTGTGCAAAGGATTCCGCAGTTGCCAAAAAGAAAAGTGCTAAGGCTGTAAATAAAAATCTTTTTCTCATTCGTAATCTTGTTTTTTAGTTATTGTCTTTGGTCATACAAAAACCTGACCAAAGTCGTAGCACGACAAGCAATTCTTCATATCAGAATTAACTACTAACCACTAATCATTAAAAATATCCTCCTTTTTTACGGTCTTCCATTGCGGCTTCCGTTACTTTGTCGTCTATGCGGGTCTCACCGCGTTCCGAAATACGCGAAGCAGTAATCTCATTCACCACCTCTTCAAGAGTCGCTGCATTGCTCTCTACGGCAGCAGTACAGGTCATATCACCTACCGTGCGATAGCGCACACGCTTGTTTAGGATAGTATCGTTTTCATCTATCTGGATAAAAGGCGACACCGCAATAAGTCTACCTTCGTACTCAATCACCTCGCGATTGTGCGCAAAATAGATAGAAGGAAGCGCTATTTTCTCTTGCTGAATATAATTCCATACGTCTAATTCCGTCCAGTTCGAGATAGGAAACACCCGCACGTTTTCGCCTTTCTGTATCCGACCGTTGTAGATGTTCCACAGCTCCGGACGTTGTAATTTAGGGTCCCACTGACCAAATTCGTCTCTTACTGAAAAGAAGCGCTCTTTGGCACGTGCTTTCTCTTCATCTCTACGCGCTCCTCCTATGCAGGCGTCGAAGTGAAACTCCTCAATAGTATCCAATAAAGTGTGCGTTTGCAACCAGTTACGAGAAGCAAACTTACCTTTGGGCTCGGTAAGTCCTTTCGCTTTAATAGTGTCTTCTACTTGTCGCACAATTAGCTCCGCACCTATGCGTTTAGCAAGGGCATCGCGATATTCAAGAGCTTCGGGGAAGTTATGACCCGTGTCGATATGTACCAAAGGGAAAGGAATCTTCATAGGAGCAAAGGCTTTCATTGCCAAGTGCACCAAGGTAATAGAGTCCTTACCACCACTAAAAAGCAAGGCAGGACGCTCAAACTGCGCCGCTACTTCGCGCATTATGTAAATACTTTCAGCTTCTAATTGTTTTAAATGTTCTTTATTCACGATTGTTGATTAGTTAGAACCCCAAATTAAGGGTTAATATATGTTTTATAAATATTCTTGTTCGTGTACGATAGCCATCTTTATTTCCCTTATCAGCAAAAATAGTATTATGATAACTAACGTAACTTAGAAAGTACAAAGGTAGTACATTTTTTTTGATTTCAAAAATATACTACCTTTTAACAATTGTTTTCTGCTCTTTTCTCCTTTTCCCGTCGCTACATTCCCCCTTTGAAGGAAATCCACATCACCACTTGCCACTCTTCATTCTTCATTCGTCATTTCTTCCCCTTTCCGTCACTACATTCCCCCTCATTGAGGAAGTCCGCAAAAGCGGAGTATGTGTAAAGGGGGAGGTTCCCTCCTATTGCCTATGGCCTAAGGCCTATCACCTATTCCTCTTTCTTTCGCCTCGAAACCCTGTTTTTAACATTTTTTGCTCTGTTGTATTATATTATGAGTCAATCACTTATATACCCTTTCTATACCAATCGTCCAAGATTCGTATAAGCTTCCTATAAGCTCTCTATAAGCTAACCTCACCCTCCTTACAGCCTTTTTTCATCAAAAATCCTACCTCCCCTCTTCCGAACTTTTCCGTTTCCTTCCGAACACTCCTAACAGTCCCAACTATCGTTTTTTCATCTCAAACATTGCCCAAGTTTCAAACTTGGGCAATGTTGAATAAACTAACAATCCTCATTTTCCCATTTCCTCATTCTCTAATTTCCTAATTTGCTAATTACAAGCGGTTCTTCTCTTCTTCTCCCGCTCCTTGTCCTTTATACTTGCTTTGGGTGGTGTTGAAATTGTAGTTCAGTCCTACTTTAAAACTTATATTGCCGTAATTCTCAGCAGTACTATTGCTAATATACGGATTTTGTACGCGTGTGTGTTCATTAAGACCGTTAAAAGGGTCAGAAGCTACGGCATACACCGTAAGCGATTGGTGAAAGAACATACGGGCAACCCCCACGAACATTCCGCTCATATCCTTGTAGGCGTAGGCTTCTCGGTTTGAACCTTTGTTCATATAAATAAACATCGCTAAGATTAACCAATTCTCAGTAGGAGTAATTTGGTTCATCATTTCTACCATAAACCTACCTTCATTAGTGTAAAACACATTGTTAGCAAAAGGTTTTTTATAAGTGAGCGTGAGTTTAGGCATCCATTTGCCTATTTGGGTTTGAGCATTGAGTACGCATTTCAGTTCGCTAAAATCATCGTAATTGCGAATGGTTTTCTCAACGGCATCGGGATTGATGCTTGAGAGTTGGTAATCGGAATAGATACCCTTGTGAATATTCGAATAACTTACCGAAGCCGAAATAGGACCATAAGTAGCCAAGGCATTCCATTCATCAGTAAGCTGAGGCACAATATATGGGTTTCCGCGATTGTACAAGAAAGGAGAACTATAAGTGTTGTAATCGCTGAGCTCATAAAAAGCCGGACGTTTAATTTTGCGTGCATAACTAAAAGTCAGTTGGGTTTTGTCCCAAGGAAATGCGACAGAAATATTGGGTAACCAATCGCGGTAGGTCTTGCTTTTTACGGGGCTTTTTTGTCCGTTTTCGTAATAACCAAAGTCGGCGTACTCATAGCGCGTACCGAGTTTCAAATTCACCTTTTTGATAGGGTAAGAGAAACTCACAAAACCAGCCGAACGCGTTTCGGTATTCTTAATATCCGAAGCCGAAAGCACATTATCGGTATAGTCCTCAGTGCGATGCAGGTCGCTTGCCTCTATACCATAGTTTATAGCGCCCTTGCCAAGGGTTTGCAAGAAAGTAGTTTTGAGTCCCCACCAATCGGAAGCAGCATCGGAATGGGTGTGCACGTTACGAGAGGCAGTGCTGAGGAGGTTGCGCTCCACAATATCGGAAGTGTTATCGGAACGCTGACCGATATAATCTACATCGGTTTGCAGTTTCAGTTTGTCAGTAATTTTGCCTTCGTAATAGGCATTAATGCCTAACTTTTTATCTTGGCTAAAGCGGTCGTATTCATTGAGCCCTTTGGCAGTAAGGAGGTTATTTTTGAAGGTAGCGGTTTCTTGGGTGCTAAACCTATGTCCTACCCAAGGTTCTACACTCCCTCTCACACTTGCGCCTATGGAATGTTTATCGGAAATCTCGTGAGCTACCCCTATTTTAGCATTTATTCCTTTGGCATTACTTTCGTTAGTTTCGTCGCTCGTTACGCGCCAATCATTACTTTGGGTATGTACTTGCAAATCCTGATAAAGGTCGGCATTTTTCTTGTTGAAGTTGTTGAAGTTGCCTATAGTAGTAAACCAGTCGGTTTTGCCTTTGCGATAGTTGAGACTAAGCCAAGTAGTTATTAAGGCTCCTTTTTTTAACACATAATTTTCATTTTCAACCGACCCACTCAGTCCATCACCTTGTTTCTTTTTCAGTTTGATATAGATTACCGCACCCACCGTATTGTCGTGTTCCGCACCAGGTTGGGTTTCCAGCTCTATGCTCTCAATATCTTTGGGCGATAACTGATTCACCTCATCTAAATTGCGCACCCTGCGGTTATCGATGTAGAAGATAGGATTGCCTTTGCCAAACACCTCATAACCTCCACCGGTATAGGAAGTGCTCACCCCAGGCAAGAAGTTGATAAGCATTTCGGCTTTGGGGAGGTTCTGCAAGGTCGATTGCGCCACATTGGTACTGATGCGCGTACCCTTCTGTTCTAATATCGGGCGATGTGCACTCACCACTACTTCCCCTAACTGATTGGTAGCAGGGGTCAAAACAATGGTACCCAAGTTGCTCCCTGAGGGCGTAAATACCACCGTTTGGTATTCCAAATGCGTAATTTTGATAACCACCTTTTTACCCTCAGCGGCATTGGGTAGTTCAAAAACACCTCGCTGATTGCTTATTGCCCCTTTTACGAGGGTAGAATCGGGAAGAGTCATTAGGAGTACATTGGCAGCACTCACAGGCTTTTTTTCAGTATTCAATAAGGTTCCTTTAAAAGAAGATTGTGCAAAGCCATTGGCGGTTACTGCTAAAAGCAGTGATAGAATAATCTTTTTCATTGTTTGTATGGTTTTTGGTTACTAAATATAAACTAATTAATTTCACGGCGCAAAGATATAACAAATAAAAGTATTATGCAATACAAAGTACCATAAAAATAGCGTTATGATATCATTATTTTTTCATTACGCTGATTATCAATTATCTTTTCTTGATTATTTTTTAAAGAAGAAAGCTAATATTTTTCACTTTCTGCTCTATAAACGAAGAATTTTCAGAAAGGTTGGAATAAGAAGTAAAAAACTTTGCCAAAGGTCGTAGCACGACAAGCTACTTCAAACTTCAAAGTTTATACTGCAAAAAATGCTTGTCGTGCTACGTCTATTCGTTGTTCTCAATCGTCTTATAAGCCTCTATAATACTGCGAACCAGTGGGTGGCGCACAACATCTTTATCGTCTAAGTGAAGGAAGGCGATACCCCGTACTTTTTGAAGGATAAGCATCGCTTCTTTAAGTCCGGAGGAAACTTTGCGAGGTAGGTCTATTTGTCCAGGGTCGCCGGTAATCATAAACTTGGCATTGCGCCCCATACGGGTGAGGAACATCTTCATTTGGGCGTGGGTGGTGTTTTGTGCCTCGTCGAGGATTACAAAAGCGTTGTCGAGGGTGCGTCCGCGCATAAAGGCAAGAGGCGCAATCTCTATGATTCCTGCCTCAATAAAGGCGTTGAGTTTTTCGTGCGGAATCATATCGCGCAAGGCATCATAGAGGGGTTGCATATAGGGGTCGAGCTTCTCTTTGAGGTCTCCAGGAAGAAAGCCGAGATTCTCGCCTGCTTCCACTGCCGGACGAGTGAGGATAATCCTACGCACTTGTTTTTCTTTGAGGGCTTTTACGGCTAAGGCAACGCCCACATAGGTCTTACCCGTACCGGCAGGTCCTACGGCAAATACCATATCGTTTTGGTGCATCAGCTCTACTAATTTTACTTGATTGGGGGTTTGCGGACGTATGATTTTGCCATTCACGCCGTGCACAATGATGTCCTCTTCGCGCACTTTTTCGCTCTTCTCAGTATTAGTAGCCGAAAGAATACTATCGATAGTGCGCTCGTCTAAGCGATTGTATTTCGCGCAATAGGCGATGAGCTTTTCCATTTGTTTCTGAAAATCTTTTAGCAAATGTTCTTCGCCAAAGGCAATAAGTTTAGACCCCCGTGCTACGATTTTCAGCTTCGGGAAAAGCGTTTTGATGTATTTGATATTATTTTCGTCTTCGCCACAAAACACTTGGGCGCTCACGTCAGTAAGTTCTAAGGTTAATTCGTTCACTTTATTTAGTTATCAGTTAAGAGGTATGAGTTAAAAGTTTTGGCAAAGATATGAAAAAATTGTCAATTAGCCAATTTGTTAATAAGCAAATCACTCGTTAGATAAGTCCGCACCCTCAGCCCTGTCCGACAGCTCTCTCTAAGTCTCTCTAATTTACTAATTCTCTCATTTCCTAATTTCCCCCTTTTCCGTCATACTTCCCCCTATTGCCTATGGCCTAAGGCCTATCACCTCTTCCCTTTTCTTTCGCCTCGAAATCCTGTTTTTACCATTTTTAGCGCTGTTGTATTATACTATTTATCAACCACTTATATACTCTTTCTATACCAATCGTCCAAGATTCGTATAAGCTTCCTATAAGCTCTCTATAAGCTAACCCCACCCTCCTTACAGCCTTTTTTCACCAAAAGACCCCTTAGTCTCCTTCTGAAAATTCCGTTTCCTTCCGAATACTCCAACCCTCCATATTTTTTCATTCTCTAATCTGCTAATTTGCTAATTTTTCCCCGCCTGTCGTGCTACGACTGCCCGTGCGGCTCGCACCTTTGGCAAAGTTAATCCCCTCCGTTGGCACTTTTCTTGTAGCTCGTACCTCATTTGCTCATTTGCTCATTTCCTAATTCTCTAATTTTCCAATTTTCTCATTTTCCAATTTGCTCATTTCCTAATTACTTCTTACCTTTGCAAAAAATATTAAATAAGATGAAAAAATTAGTTTTATTTCTTACCATTTTGTCCGCTTTGCTATCAGCCTCTTGTAGCAAAAGCAACTCCGATGAACCAACCCCCAACCCCAACAACCCTATTGTCCCCACTCCACAACCCAACCCTAACCCGCAGCCTAACCCGCAGCCCAATCCACAACCTAATCCGCCTACCCCTTCCCCTTCCGATAAAAAGATACTTACAGGTACCTTCATACAGCTCTTTAACAAAGGCGATTGGAGCGAGGCTCAATGGGACAATTTTTTAGCCGAAATTAAAGACTTGGGTATGAACACCCTCATCGTGCAATACATAGGATATATAAATCCTTCTAATAACCTCACTTGGTTCGATTCAAACAATAACTTTACTACCACCAAAATTAAACCTACCCTACAACGAATCCTCGCCTCAGCTCAGCGTAAAGGCATAGAAGTGCACATAGGCTTGCTCTTTGATGAAAGTTATTGGCAACACCAAACCGATGCGTCGTGGCTACAAACTCAAGCCAATTATTGTATTGCTATTGCCGAAGATATCCAACGCCAGTTTGGTACTCACCCAGCCTTCAAAGGGTGGTATATCCCACACGAACCCGAGCCTTATGCTTATAATACCGATGATAAGATAGCTCTTTTCAGAGAGAAATTTATAGACCGCATCTCTAATCGTTTGCACCAGCTGAATAACAAACCCGTTTCAATTGCTGCCTTTTGGAATAGTGCACTTTCGTCTCCCGAACAGTTGCAACACTTTATGGCTGAACTCGCTAAGAGTAATTTAGAAATCATTATGTTACAAGATGGGGTAGGGGCACAACACGTAACCCTCAATCGCCTTGCTGAGTACTACCAAGCGGCTGAGCGCGGACTATTTCAGGAAAACAAAAACTATAAAGGCGTATTTTGGTCAGACCTCGAAACTTTTGCCTCACCTAATGGTCAGGTACCTTTTCATCCCGCCACTTTCGATAGAGTCAAACAACAACTCACTACCGCCTTCTCCATTCCCAAAGTAACCAAAGTAGTATCTTTTGCATATTTTGACGATATGTACACCCAAAGTCCCAAAAAAGCCCAAGCCGATGCTCTACGTGAAGCTTACAAACAATATATAAAAAACAAATAACAATAAAATTAACTGTTAAAAATGAAAATAGCCATAGGAAACGACCACGCAGGAGTCGATTATAAGAAAGCCATTGTAGCTTTTTTGGAAAGTAAAGGAATAGAAGTACTCAACTACGGTACCGATACTTCTGAAAGTGTAGACTACCCCGATTTTGGTCACGCCGTAGCCAAAGCCTTAGAAGAAAACAAAGCCGACCTTGGTATTGTGATTTGCGGTAGTGGTAACGGCATTGCAATGACCGCCAATAAGCACCCTCACATCCGCTGTGCAGTCTGCTGGACAAAAGAGCTCTCTGCTCTTGCTCGTGCCCATAACAATGCCAATGTACTGAGCATTCCCGCCCGCTTTACCGCCATTGAGCAAGCTGTAGATATAGCCAATACCTTTCTCAACACCCCTTTTGAAGGCGGTCGCCACGAAAGAAGAATAAAGAAGATTTAAATCGCATTTGCGTCGCTACACTTTGCCAAAGGTACGACTCGCACCTTTGGCAAAGTTAATTATAATCAATTGCTTTTAGTTATATTGTAGGGGCGATTGGCAAATCGCCTTCACAAAACAAAGCTTCTCGGACAGGCTTTTTTTGAAGAAGTAAATAATACTTTGTTAAATGAAAAAGATTTTATACTTTTGCCAAAAAATAGTAGTATTATGAATACAATCACATTACAAGCAACTATCAATGAAGCTGATTTTCCTACTTTCTTAAGTTTGTTCGAAAAGTTCAAAGTAAAAACCGTTCTTTTGAGTAAAAGAGAAGGGAAAAAAACATATCCTATTGAAACAGCTATTCCTAACGAGGAAACACAGAAAGCTTTTCAGGAAGTGAAAGAAAAAGGTCACCTTATGAAAAGATATAAAGACGTTAGACAGCTTTTTAAAGATATAGATGATGAACAGCTTTGAAGAAGAAGAAATAATTTTTGATGTTGTAGCAACTGTAGCTTTCAAAAAAGACAAAAAAAGATATAGCAAAAGCTCTAAGAAGATTGAAAAAGTTCTTAGTGTAATTGATATTTTACAGAGAAAAGGAGTAGAAGGCATTCCTAATGAAATGAAACCTCATTATTTAAAAGGGCAATATAAAGACTGTTTAGAATGCCATATAGAAGGAGATTTTCTTATTATATGGATACAAGATAATGAAGAAAAAGTAATCTATTTGATGAGGCTTGGAAGTCATTCTGAATTATTTAAGTAGAAAGTGTCCTTGCAGACAAGCACTGTTATCGACACTATAAAAGCGAATTATAAGCCCCTTCCTTTGCGATGGGGCTTTTTTAAATATGAATAATCATTGGTTAGAACGTACAGAGCTTTTAATTAAACAACAAGGTATTACCACTCTGCAAAATGCCCATATCCTCATTACAGGCTTAGGGGGTGTGGGCTCTTATGCTGCCGAATTTATAACTCGTGCAGGCGTAGGAGCTCTCACTATTGTCGATGCTGATACCATTTCTCTCTCTAATATCAACCGCCAGTTGCCCGCCCTTCATTCTACGATAGGGCAAGCCAAAACCGAAGTGATGAGAGCACGTCTTTTGGATATCAACCCCGAGCTGAAACTCACCGTCATTCACGAATTCCTCACCCCTGAGCGTGCTTGGGAAATCGTAACACCCGACTTCGATTATGTTATCGACTGTATCGATAGTATTACCCCTAAGCTGAACCTTATTCTTGCAGCTAAACGCAAACACGTAAAGCTCGTGAGTTGTATGGGCGCAGGAGGTGCTACCGATGTTTCCCAAATAAAAGTAACCGACCTGATGAAAACGTATAACTGTCCGTTGGCAAAGTTTATTCGCAAACGACTCAAAAACGAGCGTATTCACTCAGGTATAAAAGCCGTATTCTCTTCCGAAATAGTTTCCAAGGACTCTATGCAACGCACCGAAGGTCTCGACTATAAAAAGTCTTTCTATGGTACCATTAGCTTTATGCCAGCCGCTTTTGGGTTACACGCTGCTGCTACTGCGGTAAATTACCTATTAGCAAAACAACAAAATAAAGAAGAGCTTTAATTTAATATCAGTTCGTTATAACATAACACTGATTATTACTCTCTTTTGTTAAAACTAAGCAAAGAAAATCATCAACTTGTAATACAATCAAGTGATTTTTATTTATAACAACGCTGAGGTATGACTTTCTTTAAAACTTAAAAGTCCTTTTTTATGTTGATTATGAAAATCTTACATTTCTCAGTTTCATTTATTTTCTAAAAAAATTGCTTTTTTTAAAAAGAAAGCGTATTTTTGCCCCAAATATACAAAGTTCGCTGTTTGATGAGTGATTTAAAAAAGTTGGTAGCGTTATTAGAAGAGAAAGCCATTGTCTTACAGAGCAAATTCAATAGTCTTAGGGAAGAAAATGGCAAGCTAAAACAAACCATTGAAGAACTTCGCAGTGAGAAACAGTCGCTGGAAAGCACTATCACTACACTGAAAGAGAAGAACGAAACACTCGCCATAGCCAACCGTATATTAGGCAGTAAAGATAATAAAAGAGAAACCAAATTGAAGCTCAATACGCTCATTCGCGAAATCGATGCGTGTATTACTCAGCTTACTAAACAATAGCAATGGAACAGGACGGATTGAGAATTAAACTTTCGGTAGCCGATAGGTTATACCCTTTAACCATTGCTCCACAACAGGAAGAGGGTTTTAGAAAAGCCGCTAAAAAGATAAACGATATGATTCAAGATTTTGAAACCGTTTATGAACTGCGCGATAAACAAGATGGCTTAGCAATGTGCGCTATCGCTTTGGCAAGAGAAATAGAACAAGCCAAACTCAACGAAACGCACGAAGATGAATCCCTCAAAGAAACCTTAGCACAGGTGTACAACGCCTTAAACCAAATAGGTTAAAACACGTTCCTTTACATAGAAAACTTACTGCCTATATTGATTGTCCTTTCGGTAAACTCAACATTAACATTTCACAAAAGGGAGAGTTACAGCGGCTAAAGCGCGCCGGTCTTCAGTTGCCGGATACTTGCCCCACTGAGTATCCCTAAACCTGTTTTTCAGAGTTTTACGTGAAACATATTAATCAATATAGGCATTTTTTATATCAATATTTTATTTTTTAAACAACAAAGATGGATAGTACAGTTATTATAAGTATTGCAGTTTTTATCATTGCCCTTTTCATAGGGTTCGCTATCGCCAAATCGCTGGAAAAGAAGAACGCCTCTAAAATCATTCTCAACGCTAAGAATGAAGCCGACGTTCTTCTGAAAAATGCTAAAGCTGAAGCTGAAAATATCAAAAAAGACAAGATATTCCAAGCAAAAGAGAAGTTCCTTGAACTAAAAGCTGAACACGAAAAAACAATCACTGCCAAAGATAAAAAAATGGCAGAGGCTGAGAAGCGTATACGCGATAAAGAGTCACAAGTGTCTAATGAATTGGCACAAAATAAGCGCCTAAAAGATGAGTTGGAAAAGAAAACAGAAGAAGCCGACTTTCGCTTGCAAACTCTCGACAAAAAACAAGAAGAAATAGACCGCCTACACAAAAGTCAGGTACAACAATTAGAGGTTATTTCAGGCTTGTCTGCCGAAGAAGCTAAGAAACTACTCACCGATTCATTGCGCAGTGAAGCTCAAGCCGACGCGATGGCTTATATCCAAAACACCATTGAAGAAGCCAAGCTCACCGCTCACCAAGAAGCGCGCAAAATCATCATCAACACCATTCAGCGTATAGGCACTGAGGAAGCAGTAGACAATTGCGTATCGGTATTCAATCTCGAGTCTGATGAAGTGAAAGGTCGTATCATCGGTCGTGAAGGTCGCAATATCCGTGCCCTCGAAGCAGCTACTGGGGTCGAAATCATTGTAGACGATACCCCCGAAGCGATTATCCTCTCTTGCTTCGACTCGGTACGTCGCGAAATCGCACGTCTTTCTTTGCACAAGCTCGTAACCGACGGGCGTATTCACCCTGCACGCATTGAGGAAGTGGTTGAAAAAACAACCAAACAAATAGAAGAAGAAATTGTAGAAATAGGTAAACGCACCGTAATTGACCTCGGTATTCACGGACTGCACCCCGAGTTAGTAAAATGTGTAGGACGTATGAAATACCGTTCGTCATATGGGCAGAACCTCTTGCAACACTCACGCGAGGTAGCCAAACTCTGTGGCGTAATGGCAGCCGAATTAGGCTTAAATCCTAAACTCGCCAAACGTGCCGGACTTTTACACGACATCGGTAAAGTACCGCAGATAGAAAGTGAGACTCCTCACGCTCTCCTCGGTATGGAATGGGCAGAGAAATACGGCGAAAAACCCGAAGTGTGCAATGCTATCGGGGCACACCACGACGAGATTGAGATGACCTCCTTGCTTTCGCCTATTGTACAAGTATGCGATGCTATTAGTGGAGCTCGTCCAGGAGCACGTCGTCAAGTACTCGATTCGTATATACAACGTCTCAAAGACCTCGAAGATGCTGCTTTCACTTTCCAAGGTGTGAAGAAAGCCTATGCAATCCAAGCAGGACGTGAGTTGCGTGTAATCGTAGAAAGCGAAAGAGTAACCGACGATAAAGCCGCAGAACTATCATTCAACTTATCGCAAAAAATCCAAACCGATATGACCTACCCAGGTCAAGTGAAAGTAACGGTAATACGTGAAACTCGTGCTGTGAATATCGCGAAGTAAAGTTATATGAACTATATACAAGACTACCTATATCAAATCATTGCTACTGCCATTACATTGGTGGTCTTTATTGCTTTGCGTTACTTGGTGAACTCCATCATCAATAAGTTTGGAAAAAAAGCGGACTTCGGTGAGAGTCGTACCCATTTGGTAAAGAAGTATATAGACTATTTTATTTATGCGCTGGCTGCTCTTACCATTGTCTCTATTTGGGGAATAAAAACCGAACAGCTCTTTCTTTTTGTTACTTCGATACTTACCGTAATAGGGGTAGCGTTTTTTGCTCAATGGTCGATTTTGAGCAATATTACAGCGGGGATTATCGTGTTTTTCTCTTCTCCGTTTAGAATAGGAGATACGATTAAGATTTTAGATAAAGATTATCCTATCGAGGCTAAAATAATCGATATAAAATCTTTCTATACTCTTTTGAAAACAACAGAAGGCGAACAGATAAGTTTGCCGAATAATCTTTTGCTCCAAAAAGGGATTGTAATTGTTTCGGAAAAGAAATATGCGGTGAAGATAAAACCGTAAATTGCTTACGTGCTTTGCTAATAACAAAAACCCTAATATATGCTGACCAATTACATCAAACGTTCCGTGATTATAGCCATCGCATTGGCGGTAGGCTTTTTGCTCTATGGGTTGCTTCCTTATGAAGAGCCTACTAATAAAGGCTTGGCACTCCTTGCCTTTGTCGCTATCTTGTGGCTTACCGAAGCCATACACATTACCGTTACAGCACTCTTAGTTCCTGTATTGGCAATACTCTTGGGCTTAGAGAGTACCAAAAGTGCCCTACAAGCTTTTGCAAACCCTACAATCTTCCTATTCTTTGGAGGTTTCGCTATTGCTACTGCCCTGAGCGTACAAAAGCTTGACAAGTACATCGCTCATAAGGTGATTGCTATAGCCAGAGGCAATTTCCTGTTAGCGGTATTCTTCCTCTTTTTGGCTACTGCTTTGCTCTCTATGGGTATCAGCAATACAGCTACTGCCGCAATGATTATTCCTTTGGCAATGGGTTTGCTCAAAAACATCGACTACGAAAGTAATAAAGGTACGTATGCCTTTGTAATACTCGGAATTGCTTATAGTGCGAGTATAGGAGGTATGGGTACCTTGGTGGGTAGCCCACCGAATGCCATTGTCGCCTCTCAACTGAATATCACATTCTCAGAATGGTTGCGCTATGGTATGCCTACAGTCTTAGGTTTAATGCCTTTGATGATTGGTACGTTGTATGTAGTGTTCCGTCCGAAACTAAACATTAAAATCACCTCTACTGAAGGTGTAGTAGATAAGCTCAACGGCAAGCAGTATCTTACCATTCTCATCTTCCTTATCACAGCCCTTTGCTGGATATTTAGCGACCTAATTAACGAAACATTCACTTCTTTTATAGGCATCGAGAAAATCAAAGACTTTGATGCAGTGGTTGCAATGATTGCTGCCGTGTTCGTATGTTTCTTTGGTGTGGCCGAATGGAAACAAATACAAGAAAACACCGATTGGGGTGTGCTAATGCTCTTCGGTGGCGGACTCTCACTAAGTGTTATCCTTACACAATCGGGAGCGAGTAAGGCATTGGTAGACTCTGTGCAGTTTCTCATCGCTGATAGCAACTATTTTGTAATAGGACTTATGGTAGCTACCTTTATCATTTTCCTAACTGAATTTACCAGTAATACCGCCAGTGCAGCTCTCTTAGTGCCTATCTTCATATCGGTAGCCGAAAACTTAGGAGTTAATCCTTTGGGTCTTTCACTTATCATAGGTATAGGAGCCTCTTGTGCCTTTATGTTACCTGTAGCTACGCCTCCTAATGCCATAGCTTACGGTACGGGCAAGGTAAGTCAGCGCGATATGATAAAAGCAGGTTTTGTATTGAATATTCTTAGTATTATCTTTATATCAGTAGTAGCCTACTATTTTTGGAGATAATAGTTAAAATGATAATAAAAAAAGCGGTCTATTAAGACCGCTTTTTTATTTTAAATATGTTTGAAATCTCTTTATTGTATTAGCAATTAATCATTGTTTTACCAACCTGGGTTTTGTTGCCAATTGGCTCTACCTTGTTCATAGAGAATGTCACTTGGAGAAAGTGGCCAAACCATTTTATAATTCCCCGCAGGGATATTAAGCTGATAATACTGGTCAGCAGGGTCTGAAACAATAGCACTGAGGTTCTGAGGGGTACCACGTACTACGCCCAAATTCCAACGCTTGATATCTGCCATACGGAAGCCCTCGAAAGCAAGTTCGCGGTTGCGTTCGTTTTGAATCTCTGTCCAAAGATCGGTATAGGTTACACTACCGATACCACGTGCAGTACGCAATCTATCTAAATAGATTTTAGCATTGGTTTGATCGCCGTTTTTATAAGCGGCTTCGGCTGCTATTAAGTATATCTCAGCAATACGAAATACCTTAGGACGATGCATATAAGTAGGGGAGATACCTGATGTTTGTTTTAGCAAAGGGTTATCGGGGTATTTATTTACCAAATACAAATCGGTGAAAGTAGCACTGCCATAGTTAGCAAAAAGTTTTTTGATATAAACAGACTTACGGTAGTCGCTATCATTATACAAATCTACGAAATCTTGAGTAGGTATTGCTTTTGGCAAATACCTTATTTCAAACCTACGCAATCTATTGTTCCACTCTCTTTGGTAGCCCAAATAAATATCATTGGCTGATGGTAACTCTGCTGTATTACCTACATCGTATTTAGCATAAAGCTGTACAATACTTTCTGCAGTATCATCATCTTTCCATACCTTTTCTAAATCACTACTACTACTCACTAAGCTATAACGACTACCAATAATTGAAGTAGCTGCGGCATAAGCCTCTGCCCACTTGCCTCTATAAAGCAATACTCGCGCCTTGAGTGCTGCAACTGCATCTTTGGTAAACTTCTCTGACCCTAAAGCACCTGTTACATCACTAAGGCGAGTTTCGGCTTGTGCTATATCGGCCAAAATAAAGTCGTAAGTCTGTCCTACTGTACTTCTGTTAGGAAAATTGTTGATAGTAGGTGCGTTTAACAAAGGTAGCCCATAAGCTGAAGCCTCATCAGTAGGGCAATAATGTGTCAGCAGATAGGTGTAGTAATAAGCACGTGCCAAATACAATTCGCCCATATTGTGCTTTATCTGTGCCGCATCGGTGCGGTAATTTTCTTGGGGAATAGTAATAGTAGGAATCCCCTCTAAACCTATATTTATATTTTGTATTGCCCCCCAATAGCGTTGCCAAATAGTTGCTGTAGCTGCATTATTGACAGTAAACAATGTCCAGTTTTGAAAATTGGTAATCGTTTCGTTAGTACCGTCTCTTAGAGCCATATTCAGGAAATCAGCTTGCAAGTCGGTAGCATACATAGCACTTCCGTATATGTTTGTACGCAACTTACCATACATACCATTCACCCAAGATTGAGCATCTTGTACGGTTTTAAAAGAGTTAGCTTGGCTCAAATCTTCATAAGGTTGTTGGTCGAGGTTGAAACAGCCGGTAAAGAACAGAGGAGCTACTACTAAAGTTATTATTTTATAAATCTTTTTCATTGTTTTACGTTTTTAAAAATTAACATCTACCCCTAAGGTAAACTGACGAGAAGGAGGATAGCCACCTGATGAAATAGCATTATTGTACTCAGGGTCTGCTCCTTCGTATTTGGTAAGCGTAAAGATATTGCGGGCGGTAGCATATAAGCGTACTCCTTCAAAGAAATTCAATTGTTTGATAACTTCTTTTGGGAGGCTATAGCTAAGGGTAATATTTTTCAAACGCATAAATGAGGCGTCTTGTATCATACGCGCATCCGATGAATTTACGAAAGTGGTAGTGTTTATCTTAGGGTGGCGGGTGTTATCACCTGGATTTTTCCAATAGTCTAATATTTTTCTACTTAGGTTGTGATCACCAAACTGGTCAGGATTTTCGGTGTACTTCATATCGTAGTTCCACTTATATTTTTCCAACGAAAAAGAGAATGCCATATCGAGCGAGAATGTTTTATAGCTGATATTCCAACCGAATCCACCATTGATAGGGGCTTGCATTTTCTTGCCTGTGGTTTGTCCTAACTTACTTGAATCGTAAGTAGTTGTTACTCTATTATCATCAGTTACTTGCTCCATACGGTCATCACCTGGTATGTAATACTCCATTTGTCCGGTAGTAGGGTTTACGCCTTTGGGGATAACGGCTGCCCATTCAAGGGCACGACCTAATTTATACCCTATTTCAGAAGAAGGAACCACATTAGAGGTTTTATTGCCAAAAAGAGCGGTTATTTCTTGCTTGTTATAGTTTACGTTGAAGTAAGGACGAATGGCTAGATCTTCATTTTTACTTCTATACACTACTGATGAGAAAGTGAAGTCTATCCCACGGTTGCGCATACCCCCTGCATTGTCAAAGAATTGATTTTGCCCTGAAGTACTATTGAGCTCACGACTTGAAATCATATCGTAAGTCTCGCGGTCGTAGTATTCTATATTGAAAGAAGTACCTCTATCAATCACAATATTAAGCCCTACAGTAGTTTTGCGTTGCTCTTCCCAACGTAGATCAGGATTACCCAAGCTACCTACTGTATAAGCTGTTTTACCTTGATAGAAATTGTCTGGTTTTATGGTAGTGATATGTTTGTAGCCTCCTAAGGCATTTCCTGAAAGCCCTGTGCTGAAGCGCAAATTGAGGTCTGAAAGCCATTTTACATCTTTCAAAAAGTTCTCTTGTTTGAGTTTCCACATCGCTCCTATTGCCCAGAAGTTACCGTAGTGGTTGTTCTTACCAAAGGCTGATGAACCATCACGGCGCATTGATAGGTCTACGAAATAACGAGTGTTATAAGAGTATTCCACTCTTCCGAAATAAGAATTGAAAGTACTTACAGTCTTTTGGTCTTCTATTCTTTTATCTTTACTACCGTGTCGGAGCATTGTTAGCCCTTCTGAAGGTTGTCCGAAAGTAGTAACATCTAATTGTTTGCTGCTATTTTCAACCGACTCTTGTCCTAATAACACATTGAAGCTATGTTTTTTGTTTTCTCCTAACAGGAAGCGATATTCTAACGTGTTAGTAATTGTTTTTCTGAGTGTACGACTGTTAGACACTGAAGTGTAAGGATTAGGGTCATCGAAAAACTTATAATCTATAAACGAAGGTAACTCTTTTAGTTCTGATTCGCCATACCCGTATTGTATCCCTCCTTGTGTTTTGAATATGAGGTTTTTAATAGGCTCTATAGAGACGAATCCCGAAGGCAAGAAGTCATCGGAGAAAGAGTTGCTAGGGTGTGTTTCGGCATAGTAGTCGGGGTGGTAGAAACCAGCTGAACGACTGGTGATGCCAGGGATATAGTTTTTACGTCTACCATCTTCGTAAGTAGGACTGTAAAGTGGCAAAGCTATCACCTTAGGGGTGTTGAGGGTTGAGCCTCCTTCGCGCTCGGTATGTCCTGCTGCAAATGAGAAGCCTGTTTTTAACCATTTAGTGATTTGGGTATTGATACTACCATTGACAGTATAACGACGGTAATCGCTACGAGGTGCTGTAGAACCCTCTTGGCTGAAGTGCCCAAACGACAAATAATAAGTACTATTATTAGTACCTCCTGAAATAGAGACATCAGTACGTATCAACGGTACAAAATCTCTAAAGAAAACCTTATCCCAACGGGTATTGTAAGGATTATCGGCTAAGATTTTATCTGCTGATTGTCTCGCTACGTCCTTGCTTTTACTGAACTTACCTACAGCCAAGTTTACTGCTTCAGGATTTTTTTCTATCCAAAAGTCCATATACTCGCGTGGGGTCATCATATCGTCAAAAAACTTACGGCTGGCATTGGTAAGCGCTGTAAAACCGAGTTGGTGACTGATGGTTACGCTTGTACGCTCGTTATTACGTCCTTTTTTGGTAGTGATGAGTATCACCCCATTAGCAGCACGTGCTCCGTAGATAGAGGTAGAAGCCGCGTCTTTAAGTACCGTAATACTCTCGATGTCATTAGGGTTGAACCTGCTCATCACACTACTGCTTACGGCTATTCCGTCCATTATATAGAGAGGTTCTTGAGTTCTCTCACCTCGTAGTGCGCCTTGGAAGTTGTTATACCCGTGGATAAGGATATCGCTATTGCTACCTGGGCGACCAGAATCACTGGTTACCACTACCCCTGCTAATCGTCCTTGTAAGGCATCGGATACGCTGGCTACCGGAGCTGCACTCACATCTTTACCTTGTACTTGTGCGACTTGTGCGACGGTGCGGCTGGCGAGCTTAGGAGCTCCATAGCCGGTAACCACCATTTCTTCAAGTTCTTGCACATCGTCTTTAAGCACTATGTCTAATCGTTTGGTGGAGGCGGTTATTTTTCTCTCTACTGTCTTCATTCCTAAGATCGAAAAACTCAACGTTTCTCCCACTTTGGTTTGGATAGTATAATTCCCGTCCATATCGGTAGCGGCACCACGCTGGGTACCTTTGATTAATACCAATACACCTAATAAAGGCTCTCCTTTTTCATCTTTTACAGTACCTGAAACCTCTATGTTCTGTGCTGTAACAGTAAAAGTTACCAGCAAGAAAAGAGCCCAAGAGTACAACATTCTCAGTTTTGTCATCTATATTTAATTTTGCGCAAAAGTAGTAAAAAGGTTTCAATATTGCAAGAGTTTTTAATACAAGTAAATACATTTGTTAATTTTTAATGTTTTAGCACTCTTTTATTGGTATTTTTAACCGTCTTATCCGTTGTATATTAAATATTGTTTTTGTACCTTTGCCCCGCTGTAAGAAAACCGCCTAAATGTTTCTTTATGTCGAAAAAACTATTGATAGCTCTTGCTGTTCTATTATGCCTTGCGGGCATTGTCTTTCTATTCTTCAAAACTACTAATCAGGAGATGTATACCTCCGTACAGGATATTAATAAAGAAACTCCTCAGGGCTACATAGGTTCAGCTTCCTGCAAGCAGTGTCACCTAAAAGAGTATAATGAATGGACGCTCTCCGACCATTACAAGGCAATGCAAATCGCTAGCGATAGCACCGTACTCGGCAATTTCAATAACGTTACCTACACCGCCGATGGCATTACTTCTCGTTTCTTCAAGCGCGATGGCAAATTCTTTATCCATACACAAAGCGAAGACGGGGCTTACAAAGATTACGAGGTATTGTATACCTTTGGTTATTACCCCCTACAACAGTATATTACCGATTTTCCTAACGGCAAAAAGCAAGTTTTCCGTCAGTCGTGGGATAGCCGCCAAAACAAGTGGTTTCACCAATACGCAGGCGAGGTAATTCCCCCCGATGATTACCTGCATTGGACGCAAGCAGGACAGAATTGGAACCTAATGTGCGCCTCTTGCCATAGCACCAACCTGCAAAAAAACCTCAACCCTTATACCGACTCCTATCACACTACTTATAGCGAACTCACCGTAAGTTGTGAGTCCTGCCACGGAGGGGCTAAAACGCACGCCGAGAGTAAGGGCAAAACTCGCACCTTTGTCCTTGCCTCGCAAACCCAAGAACTCAATGCCTGTATGCCTTGCCATACGCGTAGGGGAGAGGTAACTCAGCACCACGCTATGGTAACAGAGGTAATGGACGAATATCTGCCCGAAGTGCCCGTAACCGACCTTTATTTTCCCGACGGACAAGTGTTAGGTGAAAACTATAAATATTCGTCTTTCTTGCAAAGCAAAATGTATCACCAAAACGTACGCTGTACCTCTTGCCATTCGCCTCACACAGGCAAGCTGAAAGCCGAAGGTAGCAAAGTGTGTTTGCAGTGTCACGCACCTAAGTACGCTTCTCAGGCACACACGTTCCATAAGGGCAACCCAGCCGAAACCGATTGCCGTGTGTGCCATATGCCTACCCGCACTTATATGGGCAACGATGTGCGCCACGACCACAATTTCTATGTTCCTCGCCCCGATTTGTCTGCTCAGTACGGCACACCCAACACTTGCAATGCTTGTCATACCGATAAAACCGCTCGGTGGGCAGCCGAAGCTGTTGTCAAGTGGTACGGCAAACAGCGCAAACCGCATTTCGCCGAAAATCTTATTAAAGGAAGTAAAGGAAATATCACCGCACTCAGTAGTCTGTTAGAAGACAAAACAACCCCCGCCATTGTGCGTGCAGGAGCCATTCACTATCTGGGCAATCACCCTTCTGAAAAAAGCTTTGCGCTTATTAAAAAAGAACTCCACAATCCCGACCCACAAACGCGTTATCGTGCCGTGGTGGCTATTAGCGAATATCCTCTGAATCTCTATGAAAATGATTTGTTGCCCTTACTTACCGATAAGGTGAAGGCGGTACGTATGCTCGCAGCTAATGCATTGCTCACCCAAAAAGGATTAGAGGCTTGCAGGGTCTATAACCGATTTGAACAAGCACACCAAGAGTACAAGGAGTTTGTGCTCTCACAGTCCGATTTTCCATTAGGAAGTGCTACGGCAGGCGACTATTTTGTGAAGATAAACGATACCGATAACGCCATTCGTTTCTACGAGCGCGCTCTGCTGAAAGACAAACAGCTGAACTACATTCGCCTAAACCTCGCCGTTCTTTACAGTGGCAAAGCCCAAAACGACAAGGCAGAAAGCTTCTTAAACGAAGCCTTGAAGTACGAACCCAAAAACGCCCAAATCTATTACGATTTGTATTTGCTCTACAACGAACTTGGGCGCGAGGCAGAAGCCAAAGTTGCGCTTAGTAAAGCCAAAGCCTTAGGGATTAAGGGCAGGTTTTAATCCTTAAAGCATACCGCTTACAACACTCCTATCACTCACAACCACCCCTTCTCCGCTTCTTAATCATTAACTATTAAACATTAATCACTAATCATTAAATCCTAATTGGTATATTTTTTGCAATGGTCTTGTTACTATGAAAATACAATTAAAACGCGTATACGAAACAGAAAGCCCCGATGATGGCTTTCGTATTTTAGCCGATAGGCTTTGGCCTCGTGGCATCAAAAAAGAAGCACTTCATTTAGATTTTTGGGCGAAAGAGGTAGCTCCTTCCACAGCTTTGCGCAAACGCTATCATCAAGACGGCAATTTCGAAGATTTCAAAGCAGATTATACCCAAGAACTCTTGGCAAACCCCGCTTTTGCATCTTTCTTAGAGATGCTTAAACCTCATAAAGTAATCACTCTCCTCACCGCTTCTAAGCTGATTGAAAAAAGTGCCCTCCCCATACTCGAAGAGGCAATCTCCAAAAACTCCCTAAAAACCTCCTAAAAAAGCATTAGCCGAGTATGTAACTATCAATAGCCGAGTGTGTGTATAGAAGAATATTTTCCCCACATTACCTCCATTTTTTCCGTCCCTACATTCCCCCTTTGAAGATAGCCAGCAAGAGATTTTCATCACATTTCCTTCGTCATTCGTCATTCGTCATTCGTCATTTCTTCCCTTTTCCGTCATACTTCCCCCTAGTGCCTATGGCCTAAGGCCTAATGCCTTTTCTCTTTCTTTCGTCTCGAAACCCCGATTTTACCATTTTTTGCATTGCTGTATTATATTATGAGTCAATTGTTTATACACCCTTTCTATACCAATCGTCCAAGATTCGTATAAGCTTCCTATAAGCTCTCTATAAGCTAACCCCACCCTTCTTACACCCTTTTTTTACCAAAAATCCTCCCAACCTACTTTTGGAAACCTCCGTTTCCTTCCGAATCCTCCAACCCCTCCTCTGACCTGTCCGACCCGTCCATTTCCCTTGGTGGCATTATTGGCATTTCTGGTATTATTGGCATTTACTCCATTTTCTCATTTTCTAATTTCCTAATTTACTCCATTTTCTAATTTTTCTATTTTCTGAGATTTACGCTCAACTCACGTTCATTGGCATAAAAAAAACAAATGGCAAACTTTGTACAACTACAAAATCTACCATTTGTTCTTGTATATAACCAAAACGTTTATTTATTGGCTTTGCAATATCCTAAAACAAAATCTTCTATCAAAATAAAAAAGACCTTATACATAGTATTTCCTATCTTAATATCCGTCTCCTTGTCATTAGGAAAAAAGTCTTTTACCCTCACATCGTTTAGGGTAAGAGTAGGTTTGTTATGAATTTTAAAACCTACTTCTTTAGCACACCACGTCATTGTAAGTTTCTGAATGATGTTCTGAATCGAGTAATCCGCTGAACGGTAATTCCATTGAGTGAATTTATGTGCGATACGCAATATTTTCTCTCGTTTCTTCTCGATATCCACCCCCACAGGTTTATTACTTATCATCACCACAACCTTATCAAACGAATGACTAATCGAAATAAAATCTTTTCCCTTTAAAAAAGGCTTCCCGTAAGCATTGTAATGCAAAGAATTGGGGGCGTGTCCTAACTGAGTTAGCAATAAACGCGTAGCTAAAAAGTTCTTTTTAGCCCTCTCATTGCTAATAGCATTGTAACTCTCCTTTTGTTCAGGAGTAAGAGGAGTTTCTTCTTCCAACACAGCAAGCTCCTCCCTTACCTCCCAAATGTACAAGGTAGTTTTTTTATCTACTTTTATGGTGCTCTCTAATGGCATATATAATTCCCCTCCAAATTTCGCACAAAGATACTGAAAAATTCTTAATTCTTATAAGTTATATAAACCACCTTTGTATCTTTTTCTTTTCTTTCAGAAATCAATAATATGTTAAAACAACGCCCTTATAATGAGCTTATTTGGCATTATTTTAATAGTTCATAAACAATTAAGACGTTAATTTGTGTTACAAGCACAACTTTTATTCTTTTGCTTTCCTATCAAAAGTTTAACAAAAGATTAACGCTCTTAAACGAAAAAAAGTCTTCACGATGAGGAAAAATCGTGAAGACTAAAAAATAAAATATAACTTTTAAAAAAATAAAAATGATAGCAAATTCTTATTTATAAAGTACTTTTTTTACCGCTTTTACTACGTCGTCAGCATTTGGCAAAAACTCTTTCAAAAGCTCTGAAGAGAATGGTGCTGGCGTATCAGTGGTAGTAATGCGTTGTACAGGCGCATCGAGATAATCGAAGATGTGCTCTTGTACTTGATAAGTAATTTCAGAAGACACACTGGCAAAAGGCCACGCTTCTTCCAAAATCACTAAGCGATTAGTTTTCTTAACCGAAGCGAATACAGTGTCAAAGTCAAGCGGACGTACAGTACGCAAGTCGATGATTTCACACTCAATACCTTCTTTGGCTAAAATATCAGCAGCTTTATGCGCTTCTTTAATAATTTTACCGAAAGAAACGATAGTTACATCAGTACCCGAACGCTTAATATCGGCAACGCCTAATGGAATAGTGTATTCTTCTTCTGGCACTTCACCTTTATCGCCGTACATTTGCTCAGATTCCATAAAGATAACAGGGTCGTTATCACGGATAGCCGACTTCAAAAGTCCTTTCGCATCGTAAGGCGTAGAAGGAACTACTACTTTCAATCCAGGGCAGTTAGCATACCAGTTCTCAAAGGCTTGAGAGTGGGTAGCCGCCAACTGACCAGCAGAAGCGGTAGGACCACGAAATACGATAGGAATATTAAACTGACCTCCTGACATCTGGCGCATTTTAGCCGCGTTGTTAATGATTTGGTCAATCGCTACTAATGAAAAGTTGAAAGTCATAAACTCTACAATAGGACGGTTACCATTCATCGCAGCCCCTACTGAGATACCTGCAAAACCACCTTCAGCGATAGGAGTATCAATAATACGTTTAGGCCCAAATTCATCGAGCATTCCTTTAGAGGCTTTGTAAGCGCCATTATATTCGGCTACCTCTTCACCCATCAAATAAATAGACTCGTCGCGACGCATTTCTTCACTCATCGCTTCGCAAACGGCTTCTCTAAATTGTATTGTTCTCATTTATATTTATTAAAATAAGGTATATAACTAAAATTTCTGTTTTGAAAGCACAAAAGTAATAATAATTATTTAATCTCCTAATTTTTTTACTACTTTTATTTTCTATATATTATCTAAAACGTTATATATCAAATGTTTGTTATGTTATTTACCTTATCACTAATCTCACCACTCTCTGGTTAAATCGTCTATAAAAATACGGAATCTTATATAGCATACGGAAGATAAATGGGTAGCGACCTTGGTCGTACTTACTCATAAAATACTCTTTTGCGACGTGCAATTTAGGGTGCCACTGCTCCATCGCCTCGCTATACTTTTCGCTCCATTGAAATTCAGGGCGCCTATCTTTATCCATTGCTTTTAGTGTATCGTGGTTCTTAGCGTGCCCTACCAAAGCGTAAGCGAGCATATCGAAGAGAAGAGTAGCCTCAGTAAATGCTTCACAGAGATGTATCATAAAATCTTTTACCTCAAACGGAGGGAAATACATCAGTACCCCCTCAACAATAATGAGTATCGGTTTGTGGTGAGCTTTTACTTTCTCTATCCATTCAGTATTAAAGAGAGACATTTCTAAAAAACTACGTCTTTCACTCTCCTCAAAAAACTGACGCCGGATAGCAATTACCTCAGGCAAATCGAGGTCATACCAATGGGTAAGTTCCGGACAGCCCAAACGCTCATAACGAGCATCGAGACCCGTACCCAATTGTATTATTACTGCATCGGGGTGTTGCTCTATAAAAGCGCGTGTTTCTTCGTCTATCAAGTGAGCGCGCACACACACGCCTGCTTGGGAGAATTTACCTTTCTTGAACCGGCTAAAATCATAGTCTATTTTGTTTATAATCTCAGCAGCCTTCTCATCGCGTAACAGCGGTTGAGTTTCTTTATTTTCAGTAGCTTTTGCCCATAAAGTAATGAGCATTGTTTCGGGTATTTTGTTCATAGATGTTAGAGGTTAGAATCAGACCTGTTCGACTCGTTCGACAGGTCTGATTCTAAAAATTAGAACTCGTGAAAGAAAGCGGGGTTTCCAGTAGTGCTAAGCACTTGTTCTACGGTTTCAGTAGCGGGGTTGAAATCGAATAAGCCTCTTTTATCAGTACCGAAAGCGCCAAAGAGTACTCTATCTTTCAGTTTGGTAATGAGAATACTATGTCCGTCGGTAAGCGGAACGCCTCTTATCTGGCTGATAGATTTGTTGTTGAAATTTATGAGTACTGCCATTGCGTTTTTAGCAGTATAGGGGTTTGCGCCACCGAGTTCCACGATACCCACATAAGCTACAGCTTTACCATTGCCTATATACTGGCAGTTATACACGCTAGCAGGCTTGTAAGGCTTGTATTTAGTGCCTGCAATAGGAGTAGTAGAGATATCCCACGATTTGCTACTGTCGAATTCAGTCTTGCCTTTGGGAATACAGAGGAAACCGCATTTAGTATTGTCTTTGGAATATCCAAAATAACCTGCGGTAGCTATATAAAGGTCACCTGCTTCATTGGTAAAGAGCATTCCTTTACATTGTGCCATAGGGCGAGTGGGGAAAGTGAGTTTGGTAGTGGTTTCCGATACTACTTTTTCTACCACATCAGTTTGAGGGTCGATGATAGCCACATCACACTGTTGGTAGTCGGCGTAAGGTTGCCAACCTGCTCCAGGGTTGATTTGGTTGAGACATAGGTAATACTTGCCATCGCGAATAATACCCATAGCAGGCTCAGGACTACTGTCGCCGTGAGCATACTTGGCGAGGTCGATTTCTCCTGTTTTTTGCATTGTCTGTGGGTTGATAATCCACACCACGCCTTGTGTGTACATAGGTACATAGGCTTTCGTAGCACTTACTTTTTCGAGATGACCTACCATCGAATTAGAAAGCCCTGCGAGATTTGCTCCTTTGGTGAGCTTTTTGGTAGTAGGGTCGTAAGTATATTGGGTGATACCGCCGATACCTTTCATAGTGTCGAAGAGGTAGACACTTTTCCCTTCTACTTGTATCGAAGAGCCAAACTCTACTTGCTCAGCTTTGGAGTTATCAATAGCGATACCTCCTGCCATTTTATGAAAGATTTGAAGGTAAGAACTACCACTCATACCATCGGGGTTTTTGACAGAAGTTTCTAATAAGAAATCACCTGTATAAACCACATTACTTGGTGGTATGGGAGCGGGGGTAGGTTTGTCGTCTTTCTTGCAACCCACCGTAAGAAGTGCTAAAGAGCACACAGTTAAAAATACTTTTGAATACATAAAATTAGTTTTTAGTTATTATTATTAGTTGTTAGACTTGTCTGACCTTTAAAAAGTAGCAACCCTATAAACATCAGGGTATTTCCCAAGCTGATAGCCGATACATTCAATCCGTTTTTAATAGCCGAATCTGGCAACAAATAGGCTATAAGATGAATGATGCCAATACCTATAAACATATTGAAAAGGGCTGCTACGCGAGGATAAACGGTCTTTTTCCTTACAAAAGCTATGAACTGTGAGATGTTCATCAGTAGGAAAAAGACGATAAAAATGTAATAGCAAGGCACTAATACATTATTAGAAAAGGTAGTAGCTATATTGTGAGCTAAGGTTGCATCGGTGGGGTAAAGCTGTTTGTAGATAAGCATCACCACAGCACAATTAAGGTGCACCCCACAAGCTGCCATTACTAGCCACCCCCAGATACCTACTTTGTAAAGCTTTGAGAGCGTTTCACTACCTTCTTTCATCAACTTGTAAATTTGCCAATACCCTATGCACTGCAGAGGGATACCTATCACACCTAAGAATCCTCCCCACATAATGCGCGATAGGGGTAAGGTAAGTGAGAAGTTCATTAGTGATTTTTCAGGGTTTTCTACCTGAATGTACCCCAATAGCATATCACCGGAAAAAGTAATAAGTGAGGCTATTAAGCCTAAAATAAATCTTTTTTTCATATATAATTGTTTTTCATCTTTTGCTTCACTTTTTATAGCCAGCCAATCAAAATTGGTTTGTAAAATTTTCGTCCTACGCTTTAAATTCGCTTTAGATTCGCTTTTAATTTATTGTAGAGCCACTGTAGACCCACTGTAGAGCCACTGTAGACCCACTGTAGACCCACTGAAAGTATAGTTAAAGTATATTTTTAGTTCGGACGAGAGGGTGTTAGAATATTACTCTTAGCTTCACCCCTCCATTGATTCCCATTAATGGGCGGTTGAATTCTGATAAGGTCTTTTCATTCGTTATATTCCGCACTTTCCCCGAGAGAAATATTTTATTATTCAAAAAACTGTGCTCAAAACCTATATCAATAGTTGTACTGCGCGGAATGCGGCGTTTCTGCAATTGCGTCATTTCAAAATCATAGTAATATTCTTCTACGAAAGCGACATCGGCAAAAAGGCGTGTGTTTTGCCCTGTGCCACCAAAGAGGTTCTCGCAGTGGAACTCCAAGCCTGCATTCGCCATTAAGTATGGTATATTAGGCATACGTTTGTTTTTAGTAGGGTTAGGCACGGTGCTTTCTGGCTCGTAAGCACGTGTATCGCGCAGGTCTTGATAAGTAGTGTTGCCGTATAGATAAAGCGAAGGCAATACATCGGCTTTGGCTTCAAACTCTACCCCAAGAGTACGCATCTCACCAAAATTCTGGTATTGTGCCCCTATGAGTCCGGCAGTATAACGTATCATATCTTGCAAATACATATAGAAGAAGTTCATTTCTATCTGAGCATTGGTAGGGTGCTTGCCTGTAAGGTCGAACAGGAAACCGAGGTTAGCGCTGAGGTTACGCTCTGGCAATAAATCAGGGCTGGGGATTACGGCTATACCATCGCCTAAGAGTTCCGTTTCCGAAGGAATACGCACCTCATAACCAGCAGAGAGTTTCCCCATTAGCGAAGGCAGGAAGCGGTAGCGCATCGCATTATTCACCCCAAAATCGCTCTTGCTTACGTCTACATCGTACTTACCGGGGACAAAGAGTGGCGCCATTTGAGTGTGCATAGTATACATATAATGGCGTACTGTGAGCGAGTTTAAAAACACGTCGTTAAGCGTACGGAAGTCGTATGTAAGTCCGCTTATCCAACTGCGCATTTGCGAATCGAAATTCACTTGCTTGCCCAGACTCAGGGTCTTTAAGTCGTCTTTGGGCGTACCGTTTGCCATAGAAAACACACTGTTGATATTCAGCGAATGGCGTTCAGTAAGAATGTACTCCAAATTGGTTTTATTAATAAAAGTGAGCTTTTTATCGTCAGAGTCCGATGGGTAGTTATAACCTGCCTCACCGCCATAACGCGAAGGGGTAGGGTAGGAGCTACCGTCCCACTCATAGCGACGGGTGGCTTTGTCGATGAAGTTCATTTTGGTAAGTACCAATCCGTTGAACATATCGAGGTTTAAGCCTTCTGTGAGGAAATTGTCTTTCTCGAGTTTGTTAGAAAGCCCCGTCATTAGCGACTGACTATGGGCTTCTCGTATATCGTATTCGATACCTTGAATTTCCTTATAGGTTTTGACGAACACGGGTTCTAATTCTACTTCGTCGAACCACCATTTCTTTGCTTTGAAGCTCCCGCCAATGATGAGCTTGCGGTACTTATCGTGGTTGCGGGTGATGCGCAATCCTTCTTGAAAAGGAGAATCGAAAGTGTAGTTATTGTCCGATGAAGTATAGCCCCCACCGATACCGAATACCAATCCGCGCTGTTTGAGGTTGCGTTTGAATACCCCTTGTGCCTTATGGGTGTTGTAACTTTCATATCCATAACTGAGGTCGGCATATTTATCGGGGTATTCGCGAATAACGATATTGATAGCTCCTCCAAGCGATGAGCCCCCGAAGCGTGCTGGTACGACTCCTTTGTAAATCTCAATACGGTCAATCATATCTATGGGGATATCATTGATATCGATATAATCCGTTTGCTCACCTAAGGGCAATTCGTCTATAAAAAAGCCTATGCGCTTACCTTCTAACCCTCTTACTGAGATACGTGAACTACTACCTACCCCTCCCGAAGTGCGCAAAGTGATACCTACGGTTTTTAGAAGAATGTCCTGTACACTGCTTACCGTACCTCGCAGGTTACTCATATCAATTACCGTTACGGGCATACTCTGCTCTTTCTTTTGGTGAGCGATACTCTTGCCCGAAACAGTTACTCCGCTTATTTCTTCGGCTTGTTCTTTCAGCGATACATCTGAACGCATCTGTCCTTTCACACTGATTTTCTTTCCAAAGGTTTGATAACCGAGGAAACTAAACCACACGGTATAATTCCCTTCGGGTAAGTGTGCCAATCGATATTGACCGCGTGCATCGGTGCTCGCACCTTTGTTTAGTTCTTTGATGTAAACATCGGCACCTATTAAAGGTTGGTGAGTTACCTTATCGGTAACCGTACCAATGAGTTCGGCAGTGTTTTGAGCTGATATAGAAAGACTGAAGAGTAGTAGTAAAAGAAAAGTTTTGTTTAACATAGATATCGGTTTTTGCGTCTCAAACTTTGGCAAAGTTGAATTACCTAATAATCAGTATTTAATCGCTTGCTAACTGCTAACGACTAAAAAACTAATACTTAAAATATTTGGTGGTTTGAAATATGTTATTTACTTTTGTTCTAAACAACAGATTTCAGAGTGCAAAAATACAGCAAAAAGGAAGTACGATTGTTTAATTTCCTTAGCAAAGTTTTACATCTGAATAGCAAATAAAGTGATTGGTTGTTTGTAGCCGGCGGGTGGTGCTGACGACAAACGGCTTATGAACGTGATAAACGACTGATGAATATGATAAACGAAATAACATTACCTTTGGCAACTAACGAAGAAGAGGTGCAAAATTATTACGAAAGAGTGAATGAACAAATAGGGGTGTTTCAATTGGAACAACAAACCTTAGGCAATCATACTTACTACCGATGGCAAGTACAAATGAAGGAGGAAGTGACTTTTGTGGGACGTATGGATATTCCTTCAGTGCGTCTTTATTTTGTAACCCGAACTCACAAAGGTATGGCGGTGCAGATAGACGGGCGAAATTGTATCAGTAAGGCGGGGACTCACAATATCTTTTTTGGTAAAGAAGAATGCTTGGGCAAAGACTTGTTGCATAAAGATGATATTATAGAAGTGATTACGGTTGCTATCAGTGCTGAGCAATTTGCGCAAATAGCTACTCAATACCCCGAAACTTTTATGGCGTGGTACCAGCGCTATGAGCGGGGTGGTAACTTTATTCTTTCGCCTGAACAATCACTTCCTACTGACTTTGCTATGCAAACTGCCCTTGACCAACTGCAACACGCTTCTCTTTTAGGCAAGGCAGCACGACCTTATGCCGACCTAAAAGTGCAGGAACTTTTTTTGTTACAATTACATCAATACGAACAGCAACAGCTACAAGTATACCAATACTGCAAAACCCAAGCCGACGTGCGGAAGATGTACGAAGTGCGCGACCGCCTTACGGCTCAGTTGGACGTTACGCCTTCGATAACTGAATTGGCACGTGCCGTAGGTGTGAATGAAAAGAAGTTGTGTTATGGTTTTAAAGAGGTATTTGGCACTACTGTTTTTGGTTATCTATACGACTATAAAATGGAGTTGGCACAACAACTGCTCCTTCACACCGATAAGAGTATAAGTGAAATCGCCCTCACTTGTGGGTATGATTATATATCGCATTTTTCGACTGCCTTTAAGAAGAAGTTTGGTAGAAATGCAAAGGAGGTAAGAAATAAGAGGTAAAAAAAGACTGTCTATGGTTTTTAGACAGTCTTTTTTATAAAATTTTTCGTATGAAGCTACTAGAACTTGTAACCTATCCCTACTTGGAATACGCGGTTTTTGAAATTCAAAGTAGTAAGTTTATATCCGTTTTCTGAATACGATTTAGTCGATAAGTCGGTAAGACCTAAATTAAAGGAAGCATCGAAAAAGAAACCAGAATCGAAGTTGTATTCAGCACCAAAGCCTAATCCTAAATCGAATTTCTTGTCGAGAGTTAAAGGTTCATTGTCTACATTTACTAAACCAAAATTCGAATTATCTTTACCGCTGGCTTTAGCTTTTGACACAAAACCTAAGTTCACCCCTATTTTAGGGCGGAACCCATTGAAGTCGTATTTAATCCAAAGAGGAATGTTGAACTGCTCGATTTTCAATTTACCGTCCTTAATATCTAATTCTCCAAGCGAAAAGTTGTTAATCCTACCACTTAAAGAATTGATATTAGCTCCTTGGAAAGCATAGTCAACACCAGCTTCTACCCATAATTGTTCGTTGAAGCCATATTCGATAAAGGCTCCGAAGTGGAACCCAGGGCTGTAAGAAGCACTAAATTTGGCGGTTCCTGTAACTCCTTGTACTGAAACTGATGTTTCAGGGTCAGAAACATTGGACATCAAAAAGCCCGCTTTAGCACCTACTTTAAATTCTTGGGCGTTAGCGCCAATGATAGTGGCGATTGCCACAACAAAAGTAATAAATGTTTTTTTCATTTGTAATATGATTTAATGGTTTTTACTTATGGTTATTAATATCTCTGAACTCTTTGAGTTTTCAGAGGGGTAGTAGAGTAGTAAATTAAATGAAGTGTGATATAAAACTTGATTTCTGATGAGTTTTTATTTTGCAAAGATAAATAAAAAATTTTAATTAGCAAATTTGGAAATGAGAGAATGAGGTGCGAGCCGCACAGGCAGTTAAATTAGCAAATGGGAAAGGGTTGAGAGATTCGGAAGATGTCGGAGTAATTCGGAAGAGGGGAGGTAGGATTTTTGGTGAAAAAAGGCTATGAGAAGGGTGGGGGTAGCTTATAGAGAGCTTATAGGAAGCTTATACGAATCTTGGACGATTGGTATAGAAAGGGTATATAAGTGGTTGGTTCATAGCATAATACAGTGGTACAAAAAATGGTAAAAACGGGGTTTCGAGGCGAAAGAAAAGGGAATCCTCACCCCGTCCCTCTCCCAAGGAGAGGGGGAATGTGGAGACGGAAAAGGGGTGAGGTCGTAGCACGACAGGCAATTGAAAGTAGTACGACAGGTGATTGAAAGTAGTACGATGGGTGATTGAAAGTAGTACGACGGGTGATTGAAAATAGTATAATAGGCAATTGAAAGTAGTATTTTATTACATCGGATTGAGGTTAAATAAGGGTAGAAAATTTCTTTAAAAAGAGAAACAAATGATAGCTATTTAGTTATAAATATAACAAGAGGTGCTTTATTATTCTCATTTTACTTTGTTTTGGCATAGTTTTGGTAAATAGGTAGATATGGCGTATTGGTACATTTAGAAATCTTTTGTACTTTTGCGCCCCAAAAAAGTATTATTTTAAATAGAACATTATTATGAAAAGAATCATAGCTATTGCCTTATTAGCTACTACTGTCGCTTTTGGGCAGAGTCAGAAAAAGAATGGTTGGGAGCGTGCTCAGCTGAAAGGGAAAGTAAAAACGGTTGTGCAATCGGGTATTCAAATTGGTGAAAACGGAGAAGAAATACCGATGAACTCTGAGCTTTTTTCGCAGTTTGACAAAAAGGGAACTGTTGTGAAAATGCAATCGAAGCAAAATGGAATGACGATTAAATTCGTAGATGTGTATGACAAAGACGGGAATATGATAGAGTCGGCTTCGAGAGATGACTCGAACACGTTGCTTTCTAAGAATGTGTATGAGTACGACGAAAAAGGGAACCTTACCAAGCACGATGTAGAGACGCCCGACGGGAATATTTTTATGAGCCGAATAAATGTTTATAACGAACAGAATCAGCTTGTAGAACGCACGGATTGTATAGCAGGAATGTGCCAAGATAAAACTACTTATAAGTATACTCCTGAGGGGAAATTATCGGAAGAGTCTAAATTCACAAAGGACGAGCTTACCAGCAAAACGGTATATACTTACGATGCCAAAGGGAATATAGTAGAAAAGCAAGTGTTTGACAAAGATAACGCTTTGAAACAGAGAGTTGTTTCAGCTTTTGACAAAAACAACAATGAGGTGGAGGTTAAATACTTTGACAAAGATGGCAACGTTACTAAAACAGAGACTTACGAGTTTGTGTATGACAAGAAGAACAACTGGACAAAGAAAACAATGTCGGTTAACGGTCAGCGTGTAACGATTTTCACACAGAAGTTGAAATATTTTTAGGAATAAGAAGTTTTTTTAATAGCATAAGGGTTGGCTTACGAAGGTGAGTCAACCCTTATGTGTTAAGAAGGGGGATATTTTTATATAATTCAAAATATTTTTGTATCTTTGCACTGTGGAAAGCTGTGTTTAATGGCTATAGAACTGTGACGCGGTAGGCATTACGTAGTCGTAGTGCGACGGGCTATTAGGACTTTGACAAAAGTCGTGGCAAAGCAACACTAACTATTAAGGATTAAAAACGAACGATTAATAATATTCGACATATGAAAAAAATACAAATGGTTGACCTTCAAGGTCAGTACGAAAGAATTAAAAATGAAGTACAAGTTTCTTTTGAAGAAGTACTCAACACCACCGCTTTTATCAACGGTCCCCAAGTACAAGCCTTCCAAAAAGAATTGGAAAACTATATGGGGGTAAAACACGTCATCCCTTGCGCCAACGGTACTGATGCCCTGCAAATAGCAATGATGGGACTCGGACTCAAAGAAGGCGATGAAGTTATCACTGCCGATTTTACCTTCGCAGCAACCGTAGAAGTGATTGCCTTGCTAAAACTCACCCCCGTACTCGTAGATGTATATGATGATACTTTCAACATCAATATCGAGGCTATTGAAAAAGCGATTACTCCCCGCACAAAAGCAATTGTACCCGTGCATTTGTTCGGTCAGCCAGCCAATATGGAAGCTGTAATGGCTTTGGCTAAAAAACATAACCTCTTTGTGATTGAAGACAATGCGCAAGCCATTGGTGCTGATTATACTTTTGCCGATGGTCGCAAACAAAAAGTAGGAACTATCGGTCACGTGGGGGCAACTTCTTTCTTCCCTTCTAAGAACCTCGGTTGCTACGGCGACGGAGGGGCTATCTTCACTAACGACGACGACCTCGCTTACACCCTTCGCGGTATCGTAAATCACGGTATGTATGTGCGTTATCACCACGATGTAGTAGGGGTAAACTCTCGTCTCGACTCTTTACAAGCGGCTGTATTGCGCGCTAAACTCCCTCACCTAAACGATTATAATGCCCGTCGTCGTGAAGCCGCTCGCAAATATACCGAAGCGCTGAAAGGCAATCCTCATATCATCACTCCTGTAATCGCCAAAGGTAACGACCACGTGTTCCACCAATATACTCTCCGTATTACCAATGGCAAACGCGATGAACTCGCCAAAGTATTGGGTGAAAAAGGAGTGCCTTTTGGTATTTACTACCCTATACCATTGCACGCCCAAAAAGCCTATACCCGCAGCTCTTATAACGAAGCTGATTTTGGCGTTACCAATAAATTAGTACAAGAAGTCATCTCTCTGCCTATGCACACCGAGCTTGACGACGAGCAAATAGCGTTTATCACAGAATTGATAAAGAAAACAGTGTAGTTGTAGGTCGTAGTAGGACAGACAAAAAGACAGTAATATCCATCGGATTAGAAAAATATGCTAAATACAAATCAATACTTTACATTGCAACAAGCCTCATTGTGGGCAACGGAATATATGGGGAAGAATGTTACTTCCTCAAATATCTCCTATTTAGTACAGTATGGTAAAGTAAAGAAATTTGAAAACAATGGCATCACCCAAATCGCTAAAGAGGAACTTAAAGCCTATTACGATGCTTTGGGTGGAAATCGCGCCTCACAGTGGAAAGAGAAATTAGGCGATGACCTCAACTGGAGTCTGTCGTTTGAGCAGTATAAAGAAGCCGAAACTACCAAGCACGTACACCGCTTGCACCCTTATAAAGGTAAGTTTATTCCGCAGTTAGTAGAATACTTTTTAGATGGACATATTGATGCTTTCAAAAAAGAAGTATTCTTTAAAGCAGGTGATATAGTACTCGACCCTTTTTCAGGCAGTGGTACTACTATGGTGCAAGCCTCAGAATTAGGAATGCACGCTATAGGGATAGACGTATCAGCTTTCAATGCGCTCATAGGCAATGCTAAGGTAGGACATTACGATTTGGTAGATGTGTATAACGAAACGCACCGCATTACCCAAGCCTTAAAGGAGTTTTTAGCAGAAAAACACATACTTGCTTTTGATGCTGAACTTACGGAAGCGCTCAATAATTTCAATAAGGAGTACTTCCCTGTACCCGACTATAAATATCGCCTACAGCGTAAAGAGATAGACGGCAAAGTATACGGAGCAGAGAAAGAACAACAGTTTTTGCCTATTTATCAGGCACTTGTAGAAAAGTATCACATTCAGCTGAAACAAGCTAAAGCTGACACTTTCTTAGACAAGTGGTATATACAGCACGTGCGCGAGGAAATAGATTTTGTGTTTAAGCTTATTAAACAGATAGCTAATCCCACTACCAAGCGTATTGTTACCCTCATATTGAGCCGAACCATTCGCAGTTGTCGTGCCACCACTCACGCTGATTTAGCCACGCTAATAGAGCCAATAACTACCACCTACTATTGTGCTAAACACGGCAAGGTATGCAAACCTCTTTTTTCTATATTGAAATGGTGGGAAACCTATACTAAAGACACTATCAAGCGTTTGCAACAATTTAAAGAATTGCGTACTAATACTTACCAGAAGTGTTTGCAAGGTGATAGTCGTACCATTGACATTTTTGAGGCATTAGAGCATAAGGACCCTGAGTTTGCTGCTTTGGCAAGAAAGCAGCAAATAAAAGGGATTTTCTCATCACCTCCTTATGTAGGTCTGATTGATTATCACGAGCAACACGCATACGCTTATGACCTTTTTGGTTTTGAGCGCAATGACGATAAAGAGATAGGACCCCTTTACAAAGGACAAGGGCAGGAAGCCAAACGTATGTATGTAGCGGGTATTGCTGAGGTACTTACCAATAGCAAACGCTTTTTAGCTGATGATTACGATGTATTTTTGGTAGCCAACGACAAATATGGCTTATATCCCGAAATAGCTGAGCGAGCAGGAATGTGCATTGTAAACCAATACAAACGCCCTGTACTGAATCGTACCGAGAAAGATAAAAACGCGTATGCTGAGATTATATTTCATTTGAAAGAAAAATAGAAATAGTTATGGAACAAAATTTTGACATTGGATTAAATGCAAAAATAAATGAGTTTGCAAAAAAATTTAATATAGATAGGGAAAAAATCAAAGATGACGATATCTTTGAAGATTTTGCAAACTATACCATTGCTTCTACTTTATTGGAAGAAGAGGTAGAGAATGTTAAGTCTGTCTCAACAAATAAGGCACAAGGAATTGATGGTATAGCAATCATTATTAATGATAAATTAATCTCTGAAGAGTCTGATTTAGCAAAATTTGGAGAATCTGAAAAATTAAAAATAAGAATAGGATTCATACAGTCAACTATAAAAGGGAGTTTTGATGAACAGAAATTACGATCTTTTACAGATGAAGTTGTTAATTTTCTTGTAGGAGACATTAGAATTGAACCGTTTTGTAGTATTTATAATAAATTACTTGATCAAGAAGGTGATTATATTAAGAAGAGAATTATTGAAACTCCTCGTATCTCATTGTTTTTCCTATCAGCAAAAACATCACATAATATACAAGAGGAAAAAATTAATATTGAAAAAGCAAAAATTACTTCAAGAAGTGAACTTAAAAATAAATGTCATTTAGATAATTTTTGTATTTATCAAAAAGAGGAAATAAAGAATGAGTATGATAAAATATCTAAGTTTCATACTTCAGAAATAACATTTGAAAAAAATGTTACATTATCTTCTGTAGATAAAGTAAAATTAAGTCTTTTAACTATTATAAAATTTTCAGAATTGAAGAAGTTAATTCTTACTCCTGAGGGTAATCTGAAAGAACGATTGTTTGTTGAAAATGTGAGAAGTTATATTGGTTCAACAAATGTAAATTTAGATATTAGAAATACTTTAAACACAGATTCACAGAAACAGTATTTTCCTTTTTTTAATAATGGGTTAGTTATTATTTGTGATGAAATAGAGAGACATCGTTTTATCGAAAATAGTTTTAAATTGACCTTTCCAAGAATTATCAATGGATGTCAAACAACTAATGAATTGTTCAAGAAATATAAAAAATCAAATGATATTGATTCAGTAGAAATAGTAGCTAAAGTAATATCTACAAAAGACAATGAAATAAAGAAAAGAATTATTTATTCTGCAAACAATCAAAATTCCATTAGTAAAGACTTACAATCTTTAAATGAATTTCATGAAAAAATAGAGAATTATTTCTTAGGAAAAGACTCTTCTAACTATCATCTATATTTTGAGAGACTAAGAGGGCAGCATTCAAATGTTACACCTCCGTACAGTAAAATAAATATAGAAACATTAGCAAGAGTATTTATTTCTGTTTTTTTAAAAATACCTCATGAGATGAAAAGTAGTGCTCTTGCTATAATAGAAAATTATCAAGAGAAAAAATTGGTATTTGATTCTGCAAATCATAGCCCTAATCAATATTATTATTGTGGAGTTTTGTGGTATTGGTTTAATTATCTCTTGCTTAATGAAAAGTTTACTTTGAGATCAAAGACAATGGATATGCATGTTTTAATGGCTTCTGATATTTTTTTAGAAAAAAAGCAAATCAACTCTATTGAAAATAAAATTAGCTTTTTAGATAATGAAAATAATGCTACGAGTTTAATTTTAAACACTGTAAATGTTCTCAATAATCAAAAATATCTATTTGAAAGAAGGGGATTATATTCAAATCCTAAAACACAAAAACTTATAACATTTTTAACAAATGCTAACCCCACAACAAATAACTAATGTAGAAAACACGCTTAGGCATAGTCTTAGAACAAAGTTTCAGCACTATAACCCTGAACCCGCGGTGATGCCTTTCCATACACGCTTATTAGGTAAAGATCGTATGGCACTGTTTTCGTTTATTCATTCTTTGAACACTAATTTTGGTACGAGCATTTTTGAGCCTGTAGCTAAATCATTAGCTGAATCTCGGTTTAAGGTTGCTAAACTACAAGCGGTAGCAGGTGATAAGATAAGTGAAAAAGCACAACGTGTTATTCAGGATATTATGGACAATCTTACCGTAAATGGCAACCCTAATAAGGAAGCAGAAATAGAAGCTATTAGGGCTGTGTGTCAGGAAGGAAAGATGAACATCGTAAAGCCTACCAAAGTAGATGTGTGGTTAGAAAGTCATTCAGATGAACTTTTCTTGTTTGACATTAAAACAGCTAAACCTAACAAAGGGGGCTTTAAAGAGTTTAAACGTACTCTATTAGAGTGGGTAGGCTGTGTATTAGCTGAAAACCCTAACAGAAAAATACATACCCTTATTGCCATACCTTACAATCCTTATGATCCTAAACCCTATTCACGCTGGACAATGGCGGGAATGTTAGATTTAGATAACGAGCTAAAAGTAGCCCAAGAGTTTTGGGATTTTCTCGCAGGTGAGAATGCCTATCAGGATTTGTTAGATTGCTTTGAGCGTGTAGGTATAGAACTACACGATGAAATAGATGAATACTTTAAAAAGTTTAATAACCTAAACAATAACAAATTACTAAAACAAAAATAATGAGTCAAAAAATTCCTTGGCAAGAACGCCCTGCGGGTTGTACCGATGTAATGTGGCGTTATTCTGAAAACCCTATTATCGGTAGGTATGATATCCCTACCTCTAACAGTATTTTTAACTCGGCTGTTGTGCCTTTTGGCGACGGCTATGCAGGGGTTTTCCGTTGCGACAACAAAGCAGTGCAAATGAACATCTTCGCTGGATTCAGTAAAGATGCTATTCACTGGGAAATCAACCACGAACCTATCGTGATGAAAGGTGGTAATACTGATTTCCTTCATTCTGAGTATAAGTACGACCCTCGCGTAACGTTTATCGAAGACCGCTATTGGGTAACTTGGTGTAATGGCTATTGTGGTCCTACTATCGGGATTGCCTATACTTTTGATTTCAAAGAGTTTTTCCAATGCGAGAATGCCTTTTTGCCTTTCAACCGCAACGGAGTGCTCTTCCCAGAGAAAATCAACGGTAAATACGCAATGCTTAGCCGCCCAAGTGATAACGGACATACACCTTTCGGTGATATCTTCATCAGCTATAGCCCCGATATGAAATACTGGGGTGAACACCGCTGTGTGATGAAAGTAACGCCTTTTATAGATAGTGCTTGGCAATGTACCAAAATAGGAGCAGGAGCTGTGCCTATCAAAACCAAAGACGGATGGCTATTGTTCTATCACGGTGTAATCAACACTTGCAACGGTTTCCGCTACTCTATGGGGGCTGCATTGTTAGACCTCAACAATCCAAGCAAGGTAATAGCTCGTACACAGCCTTACCTCTTGGCGCCTGCCACTCTCTACGAAACTACCGGCGATGTGCCTAATGTAGTATTCCCTTGTGCTGCCTTGCATTCTATCGAAGAAGACAAAGTAGCAGTGTACTACGGTGCTGCCGATACAGTAGTGGGCGTTGCCTTCGGACGTATTTCCGAAATCGTAAAATTCACTAAAGAAAACTCATTGTAAACAGATAAATCTAACAAGTGAAAAAGCGCAAGCCGTCGGCTTGCGCTTTTTTTATTGCCCCTTTTTTACTACCTTTGCGCCTTGTATCGTCATTTGTCATTCGTAATTCATCATTAAAATGTACACATTCTCTCTTTATATCATCAAGGCAGTCCTCCCTCTCATTGCCCTATTCAACAAAAAGATACACCTTTTTGTAAGCGGACGTAAAACCGTATGGACTACCCTTACCGCCAAACTCGACCCTCATACCCGCTATGTGTGGATACATACCGCTTCTCTCGGCGAGTTCGAACAAGGCTTGCCCGTTGTCAAATCCTTGAAAAAACAGGGCTATAAGATACTCATTACCTTCTTTTCTCCCTCAGGCTACGAGGTGCGCAAAAACACCCCCGATGCCGATATAGTGGTCTATCTTCCTCTTGATACACCTGCTAATGCTCGCAAGTTCGTGCAAATGGTAAATCCTGCAATGGCTATTTTTGTGAAATACGAGTTTTGGGTCAATTACCTTACCGAGCTCAAAAAAGCACAAGTACCCACTTATTTGCTCTCCGGTATTTTTCGCAAAAATCAAATCTTCTTCAAGCCTTACGGCGGAATGATGCGCCGAGCCCTGCATTGCTTTACTCATTTTTTTGTGCAGAACGAGCTTTCTCAGCAACTACTTAAAAACTTAGGCTTCAATAATGTAACCGTCAGTGGCGATACCCGCTTCGACCGTGTAGCCGAAATATTGGAACGAGACAACCATTTAGATTTTGTAGAGCAGTTCAAAGGAAACAATCTATGTGTGGTCTTCGGTAGTTCGTGGGTTACCGACGAAGACATTTACTTGCAATATGTCAACACTTGCACTGCCCCAGTGAAGTTCATCATTGCCCCTCATAATATTCACCCTACCGATATCGCAGAACTCAAACACAACCAGCAGAAGTTAAACCGTAAAGTTGCCCTATTCTCCGAGAAAGACTCTCTCAACCTTTCTGATTACGACGTACTCATCATCGATACCATAGGCATTCTCACCAAAGTGTACAGCTATGCCGATATAGCCTATGTAGGAGGCGGAATGGGCACTACGGGCTTACACAATGTCTTAGAGCCCGCCGTATTTGGGGTACCTGTAATCATCGGTAAGAATTATGAAAAGTTCAATGAAGCAAAGGAGTTAGTCACCTTAGGAGGCGTTCTCTCCGTAAGCAGTAAAGAAGAATTCGCCCAGGTGATGAATAACCTTGTTGCTTCACCCGAAAAGCGCATCGCCATAGGCAATATCAATCGCCAATATATAAACGAAAAACAAGGCGCTACTAAGACTTTTTTACAAGCAATAACTTCGCTTTAACCTCGCCTTACCGCCTTTTTACCTTCGCTTTTCCGTCACCACATTCCCCCTATTACCTCCGTCATTCGTCATTCGTTCCTCGTCATTCCTTCCCTTTTCCGTCATACTCCCCCCCTATTGCCTATGGCCTAAGGCCTAGTGCCTTTTCTCTTTCTTTCGCCTCGAAACCCCGATTTTAACATTTTTTGCACCGTTGTATTATGCTATGAGTCAATCACTTATATACCCTTTCTATACCAATCGTCCAAGATTCGTATAAGCTTCCTATAAGCTCTCTATAAGCTACCCCCACCCTCCTTACACCCTTTTTTCACCAAATTTTCTCTTAGCTCACTTCCGTTCTTTTCCGATATCTTTTGAAAGCTCCTAACAGTCTCAACACGTCCCTTTTTCATATCAAACTTTGCCCAAGTTAATTGCCCGTCGTGCTACGACTGCCTGTGCGGCTCGCACCTTTGGCAAAGTTGAATAAACTAACAATCCCTCCGCTGGTTTACAAGGCGTAGCCTTGATTTTGTTTAAATTTTGTTTGATTTCTGAGGTACAGCCTCATTCCTCTAATACAACTTCACATCCCATTTTCTAATTTTCTCATTCTCTCATTTCTCCCCCGCCTGTGCGGCTCGCACCTCGTACCTAAAAACCACAAAATCACCATATTTGTTTTTATTTCTTTCTTTTTTAGTAAATATTTTTTTGAAATAATTTGCACATTTATTCTTTTCTTTCTACATTTGTAGTGTCTTTTAAAACCTAAATACCTTCCAAAAGAGAATACAATAAATTTTAACTGTATAATAAGATGAGAAAAACATTATTATTCGTAGCCTTGCTATCGGTGATGGCAACTACATTCGCACAAGAGAAAATCAAAGACGTAAGAACCAAACCCGACCTCTACTTCTTGCAAATCGGTGAGGTGGCAAACAGTCTTGAACTCTTACCTCCTCCTCCTCAACCAGGTAGTATCCTCTTCCTTAACGACGAAGCCCAATACCAATGGGGCTTAATGCAACGCCGTACCCCTCGTGGTGAGCAAGCTGTATCCGATGCTCGCGTAGAGGGTCCTGGTGTACCTAATGCTTTTTCCGAAGCTTTTGGCATCAAGATTTCTAAGGAAACTACTCCCGAAATCTTCAAACTCGTAGTAAATATGCGTGAAGATGCAGGCGACCTCGCTACTCGTGCCGCCAAAGAACACTATATGCGCGTGCGTCCGTTTGCTTTCTACGAAAAGACCACTTGCAATCCCGAACAACAAAAAGAACTCTCTACTAATGGTTCTTATCCCTCTGGTCACACCGCTATCGGGTGGGCTACCGCTTTGGTGCTTGCCGAAATCAATGTCGATAGACAAAACGAAATTCTCAAACGCGGATATGAAATGGGACAAAGTCGCGTGATTTGTGGTTACCATTTCCAAAGTGATGTAGATGCTGCTCGTCTCGTAGCAAGTGCCGTAGTAGCGCGCCTCCACGCCAATGATGCCTTTATGAAACAACTCGAAAAAGCTAAAAAAGAGTTTGAAGGACTTGTAAAAAAAGGCAAAGTAAAGAAAAGTGAACGTATGACTAAATAAAATTTAAAACTATGAAAAAGATATATTTTATGATGTTCAGCCTAATGGCTGTGGGCTATACCTATGCCCAAGAAGAACCAACCACCGTTACCGATACCACCGAACCTATGCCTGCTACACCTGTACAGGAGGCTCCTAAACCCGAAGAAAAGTTAGAAGTAAAACCCGGAGGACGTATTTTATTGGACGCTGGTTATTTCAATGCCAATGAGCAAAAAGATAAGTTTGTAAGTGGGGTAGCTATCCCCGATGTGCGTATGGGCTTAGGCGTACGCTATGGTAATTGGAAAGGAAAAGTAGATATCGGCTTTGCTTATGGCAAAGTTTCTCCTAAGGATATCTTTATCGAATACGGTTTCAGTAAGCACACGCTCTTGCGAGGAGGTTATTTCGTACACCAATTCGGTATGCAAAGTGCCACCAGCTCTTCTTTCAAAATATCGATGGAAGAACCTCAAAGTAACGAGGCTTTCTTCAACTCTCGTCTCATCGGTTTGATGCTCTTACACCAAAAAGATGACTTTATGGGTACTTTAAGCCTCTTTGCCGAAGGTGAAACGATGAAGAAAAGTTCTGATGCTACAGGCGACCAAGGTATGGGTATGATGAGCCGTTTGCTCTATCGCCCACAACGTGAAGAAGGCAAGATTTTTCACGTAGGACTCTCAGGTGCTTTCGAAACACCTCGTTATAACGAAACACCAGCACTTAACCACAACTCTTATGTGCTCAAAACACCTTTCCCTACTCGTATCGCTAAGGTAACCGCACAACAAGCAACTATTGATAACGCTACTTTCCTTTATAAATTCTCCCCCGAATTGCTCTTTGCGCGTGGTCGTTTAGGGTTAGAAGCCCAATATTACTATGTGAATGTAAATCGTAAGAGTGGTTTCGATAATTTCAAAGCAAGTGGTGCTTATGGTATGTTCCGTGCTATCGTAAAAGGAAACCCTTACGAATATACTGACATCGATGGAGGTATCGCTACCCCCAGACCTGGTGCTATGGAACTCGTTGCCGGTTATAACTATACCGACTTATCCGACCCTAAAGCGGGTATCTTAGGAGGTCGCCTCAACGATTATTCACTTACATTCAACTATTATATCAATAAGTATATGATTTGGCGTGTACGTGCTTCCTACACCGGTGTTACTTACCGTGAAAGCATTCCCGACACCAATTTAAGTCTTATCGAAACTCGTTTGCAAATCAAGTTCTAAGTGCGAGCCGCACAGGCAATTGTAAAAGGACTGTTTGAAAAGTTTTTATAGAGGTATAATTGTGGATTGTCCCCCTTTTGGAGGGGGAACGGGGGAGGTTTATTATCATATAGTTATAAAAGACCTCCCACCATATAGCAGTCACAAACTTTGCCAAAGCTCGTAGCACAAGTTGCAATTAAAACTTTGCCAAAGTTTCAAACTTTGGCAAAGTTGAACCTAACAAATTTTCTAATTAAAACGCAGTATGAAAATAAGAATCATAACTCTACAAGCATTACTACTCCTCTTGTGTCCGCTCTTAGCGATGGCACAACTCAACCGCTCCGAAAGCTTCAAAAGCCAATACAAGCTCAAAGAAGTGGTCATTCTCAGCCGTCATAACATTCGCTCCTCTTTATCAGTGAACGGGAGTACTTTGCAAAAAATGACGCCTCACGAGTGGATAAAATGGAGCGCTGCCCCCAGTGAACTTACCCTTCGTGGGGGAGCACTCGAAACCATTATGGGTCAGTTTTTCCGCAAATGGACAGTAGCCGAAGGACTTTTTACTGAAAATGCAGTTCCCTCTGTTGATGAAGTGAATTTCTATGCTAATAGTATGCAACGCACCATTGCGACGGCACAATATTTCTCCTCAGGATTTATGCCCGTAGCCAATTTGCATATCAACCACCGCTTTACCCCCAGCAAAATGGACCCTGTGTTCTTCCCTGCGCTTACTAAAAGTAGCCCTGCTTTCAAAGCACAAGCAATGAAAGAAATTGCTGCTATGGGAGGTAAAAAAGGTATTGTGGGCATCAACGAGGGATTGAAAGACTCTTACCAACTCTTGGAAAAAGTACTCGATTTGAAGAACTCACCCGCTTGTAAATCCGGTGAAGTGTGTGCTTTCAACGATTACAACACCCAGTTGAAACTCGAAAAAGGTGATGAACCTAATATGAAAGGTTCGTTGAAGTTAGCTAACTCCGCTTCCGATGCTTTTATTTTGCAATATTATGAAGATAAAGACCCTGTGCAAGCAGCTTTTGGCAACAACCTCACCACCTCCGATTGGGAGAAAATCGCTAAGGTAAAAGATGTCTATGGCGATGTGCTTTTCACCGCTCCTATCGTAGCCGTGAACGTAGCACACCCACTATTGGTGTATATGAAAGACGAGCTCAACGCCAAAAACCGCAAGTTCACATTCCTTTGTGGTCACGATTCTAACATTGCCAGCGTGAATGCCGCTTTGGAAGTAGAAGAATACAGCTTGCCAAAATCTATTGAGAAGAAAACTCCAATAGGCAGCAAACTCGTGTTTGAAAAATGGGTAGACAACAGCGGTAAAGAGTTTGTATCGGTAAACATTGTATACCAAACCACCGAACAATTGCGTGGAATGGAACTATTGGATATGCAAAATCCACCAGTAGTATTTCCTCTAAAACTCAAAGGAGTGAAAGCCAATGCCGATGGTCTCTACACTTTAGAAAGTGTAAACGACCGCTTCGACAAAGCAATTCGTGCTTACGAAGCTATCAAATAGTATAGTATATCTATTGAAACAATAAAAAAGCTGTCCCATCTCAGGATAGCTTTTTTATTGTTTAACATATCTCTGTAAGCTCTCATTAGCTTTAGTGCGATACTTCTTTAGGTAGCAAAGCTACCTATTTATTTGATTCGTAAAGTACACTAATTAGAACTTATTCTATAAGCTTCAGAAGTTTTTTATTCACTTTGTTTCCATCAAATTTTTCTAAGGCCATTTGGTAACTTTTAAATCCCATACGTTTGATTTCAGTTGGGTTTTTAATAAAATATTCCATAGCTTTCACTAAGGCAGATATATCCCATTTAGGAATAAGAAATCCATTTTCTCCATTTTCTACGGTTTCACGACAACCAGGCACATCAGTAGTAATTATAGCACGACCTATAGCCATCGCTTCTTGAGTGCTACGAGGCACACCTTCTCGATAAGAAGGGAGTACAAATATAGAACTTTCAGTTATCCATTGATTTATATTATTTACAAACCCAGGATAGGTGATAATGTTATTATCAATGTAGTACTGTAGTTCTTCTTTTTTTAGAGCTCCCGGGTTTTCTATATCAAAACTACCAATTACTTTAAAAATCACTTCTGGATATTTCTTTTTTAGTTCTTCAGCAGCTTTCAGGAATTCAAAAATCCCTTTTTCTCGCAGTAATCTTGCTATGAAAACAAATGAAATAAAAGATGATGAGAATTCACTAAACCGATACTCTTTTAAATCTAAGCCAATACCGCCTAATACTTCTCTTCTCTTTACCTTTATATGATATTTATCTAATAAATCTTTAGCGTCATCATTATTTAAAAATAATACCAAATCGGCCTGTGGTAGGGCTAATTTATAAAGTAATATTTGTATAAATTTTATCAATCTTGCTTTTAGTGTTTGCCCATTAGGTTGTTCTGTAAAAGCATATCCCAACCCCTCAATCATTCCAACAACTTTTTGTACACCAGCTATCTTAGCGGCCAATGTGCCAAAAATAACAGGTTTAGCAAAACTTGATAGTATTATATTTGGTCGTATTTGTTTAAAAGTTTTGATTAATTGCCATAAAGTTTTTAAGTCATAGAAAGGGTTAAGTCCACCTCTTTTAAGTGAATAACCTATTGGTATAGCTCCTAACATTTCTATTTGCCTCTTTGTCTGAGAGGAAAAATCAGTAGCCATAACATATACCATATAGTTTTGAGTTATTAAGTATTGTACAAGATGTCTGCGAAAAATAAGAATGTCTTGTGCTATGTTATTTAATAAGATTATTTTTTTCATCGTATTAAAGATTGTTTTTTATATTCACATAACACAATATGATAAACTAATATCCAAATAAAATGCATTATTACATAAAACATTACAGGATAATGTAAATTTGATAATGCTAAACTGATAATAAAAAAGCGAAATATAACAGATTTTTCTTTGTAAAAAATTAGTAATAAGTACATTGTATATACTATAAAATAAAGAAGGCCTACCTTTGATATCATAAATATAGGGCCAAAGTCAATTGTTATATCTGAAAAAGAAGAGAAACCTATCCATAAATCTTCTGTTGGAGTGTATTTAAAAAAATCCACTATAAGATATTCGAAATAATAATAACTAAAAATTAAATATTCCAACCCTATTTTTGGTATTACTTCAGATGTTATAATGTAGTAAAGAATAACCGAAAGAATCAATGTCCCAAAAATCAATAATATTTTATGTTTTTCCCATAATAAAGCTATAATATAAATAAGCAAAGAAATAAACCCTGTACCACTTCCTTGTGCTATAATGGCTGATATAGCTAGTAAATTTAATATTAAGCTATTTTTTTTATCAATAAATCTCTTTAATAATAATGCTCCTACTAAAATAGCAGTATTTATACTAGGTTGACCAAATAATCCAAAAGGACGATCAAGATAAGAATAAGCATCCTCCCCTCGATACATTGGTTGTAAATGAATCATATTAAAGACATTCAATAGTAAAAAGTCAATAAAAATACTAAATGATATTAGTATAATAAGATAAGTAAGATATTGACTTAATTTTGTCTCAACAATTTTCTTTATATCAATAAAAAGAGGAATGGTAGGCACTAAAATAGAGGTTTGTAAGAAAAATAGAACATTATCAAAATTCTCAATATAAAAAAGAGATGTAGAGATTAAATAAATAATAGATAATAAAAAAATAGGAGCAAAAATAAGAAATAATCTTTTTTCTTCACTTGTTATTTTTTTAGGGTTATATAAATTAAGAATTAATGATAATATCAATAAAAATGTAATAACGACGTATACTATTACAGAGTTCAATCGAAGAGTAATAATATTAGCAAAAGGAATAAATAATAATATAAGATAAAAAGATTTTTCTCTAAGTGACAGTTTTTTGGTAGTCATTGTAACATATACTTAATATTTCTATATATGGGACGTAGGAGTTTATATTTTATAATTCCTATATAATCTTTACGAGGCTTATAATCCTTAAAAGATGTTTGCTTTAAGTATTTTTTATATTCCTTTTTCAAAGGATTTATACAAGCATAAAACCAAGGTTTATAAGGATATCCTCCTGTATAATGAACAACACATCTGTGTTTTATTTCTGTTTTCTCTTCACTAGTTTTTCTGCTTTTATCAAGTAAGCTAAATTGGATATTATAGCGCAAAGGGAGTAATTTTATTTTTGTATCAATAATTGCATTAATACTATCTTGATCAGCATAAGATATTACTGTAGGATTTTCAGAAGCAAAAGCTATTATTCTTTGCATCAATTTATCTTCTCTCCATTTATTAGTATTGATTACTAAAATACCTGCATTAAAATAAGTCGATTCTTTTGACATACCTAACTTTTTCTTTGTCTCTTCAGCGTATGTATTAAATGTATCTTTAACAGCTAATACATAATTGTCCTCAAAATCAATTTCAAAAAGAGGAATTAATGAGCCTGTAACTACAATATCAGAATCTAAATACAAGACTCTCTCTTCCTCAAGAAGTTGAGGAATTAGTAACCTAAAAAATGTTTGAATAGATAAGTGTTTTGCCCCTATATGTAGATTTTCAAATAATTTTTCATTAACAATAATATTCTCAAAAGTCACGGGATACCCTTGTATAGTTTCTAATATTAAAGTTTCATTTTCTCTTGAAAGTCCTTCGTTCAATAAATATATTTTAAAAGGGCAAGAGTTATTATTAACCAAAAGAGATTTTAAAGCAACTAAAAAATGCTGTATATAGTTATTATTTGCTGCAAAAACTACTGTATAGTTCATTTTATTATCATACTAGAACATTATTAATAAACTCTTTTATATGTTTCTGAGCTTTCCAGCCAAGAGCTTCTGTTTTTTGGGTAACAACTTCAGCAGTCATACGGTTCCCTTTGCGTTCTGGTAGCATCTGTATATCTCCACCAAATAGCTGAGCGATTTCTAAAACAGTATAGGTTTCTGGACTTCCTATACCATAACCATCACCACGACCTTTTTCGCCTACGATAAGTAGTCCTGATACGATATCATCTATATGAGTGAAATTACGTTGCTGTGTTCCTGGACTTACCACTGTTAAGGGTTCTCCTTTCTTCATCTTCTCAGTGAACAAAGCTATCAGCGTGGCGTATTTGCCTGTGCGTATCTCACGTTTTCCATAAACATTATAGAAATACACAATAGCATACTCAAGTCCATACCAATTACCATAGTTCTTCACCAGTTCAGTATTGGACGATTTGCTCCACGCATACGGACTTTGATTTTTACCTATCCCACCATCACCAAATTTGGTGCTACTTCCTGCATACACTAGTTTACAACAGTGCTTACGACAGAATTCCAATACTTTAAGTGTTCCTATTTTGTTGAATAATAAAACTTTATCTATATCATTAAAACTCTGTTCTACACGAGAGTATTCTCCTAAATGGTATACAAGGTCTGGTACAAAGTCAATCAATTCAAAGATATGTTCTGTACTCCCCTCTATATAGGTTACCCCATCTACGTGGTTCTCACGACTCCCTGTAAAATAGTTGTCTAATGAAAAGACCTGATTATTAATATCTTTTTTTAAGGCTTCACAAAGATTTGAACCTATAAAGCCTGCTCCTCCTGTCACTAATATTTTCATTTCTCTTTACAACCTATCTGTACATACTCCCACCCTTTGTTGGGTAACTCAAAGGCGTTATACTGATTACGCCCGTCAAAGATTATTTTTTCGTTTAGCAATTTGGCTATCTCATCAAAATCGGGAACGCGAAATTCTTTCCATTCGGTAAGCAAAAGCAGAGCGTCAGCTCCTTTTAGAGCTTCGTATTTGCTCTCTACATAAGTAACCTCTACATCTTTTAGGTAGCATACTTTTGCTTCGTGTATCGCTTTTGGGTCATATGCTTGGATTTTAGCACCATGCTTTATGAGCTCCTTAATGATATAAATCGCAGGAGCTTCGCGCATATCATCGGTTTCAGGTTTGAACGATAAGCCCCAAATAGCAAAAGTCTTGCCTGTGAGGTCTTCGCCGTATTTGGCAATTATTTTCTGAGCTATCACATACTTCTGACGGTTGTTTACATTATCTACTGACTCAATAAGTTCCGCTTTATAATCTACTTCTTCAGCTAATTTTTTAAGCGCCAATACATCTTTCGGAAAACAAGAGCCCCCGTAACCACAACCGGGGTAGATAAAGCTATAACCTATACGGCTGTCAGATCCTATCCCTATACGTACTTTGTTTACATCCGCTCCTACACGCTCGCAGATATTAGCAATCTCGTTCATAAACGATATTTTAGTAGCCAGCATTGTATTAGCTGCGTATTTAGTCATTTCTGCTGAACGAATATCCATCATAATCATTCGGTCATTTTGCATATAGAATGGACTGTAAAGTTCTTTCATCTTAGTAAAAGCCTCTTCGCTATCAGCCCCTATTACCACGCGATCAGGTTTCATAAAATCCTGAATTGCTTTACCTTCTTTTAAAAACTCGGGGTTAGATACTATGTAAAATTTGTAATTTACCCCGCGTTTATTTAAGGCAGTTTGCACAGTAACTCGTACCTTGTCAGCAGTACCTACGGGTACCGTTGATTTATCTACTACTATCAACTCCCCTTGCATCTTCTCGCCTATCTGTTGTGCTACCGAAAGTACATATTGCAAATCAGCGGAACCATCATCACCCATAGGAGTACCTACAGCTATAAAAGCTATCTCAGCATCTTTGATGGCTTCGGCTATATCAGTAGTAAAAAATAAGTTATTATGAGCTACATTGCTCAATACCATTTCTTCTAAGCCTGGCTCGTAAATAGGAATCACTCCTTGCTTGAGCTTATCTATTTTCTCAGTGTTTACATCTACACAGGTTACTTTGTTGCCCATCTCAGCGAAACAAGTCCCCGATACTAACCCCACATACCCAGTGCCTATGACAATTATCCTCATATTGTTAAAATAGTTATATTTTAATTCTTAATAAACAACATAAAATCCCTAATAAAGCAAACTTAAATTTTACTGTTCTAATGTCTAAAGATTTTATGTATTGTTGCAAAGCTTTTGAAAAAAAACCATTAGTATGATAAATCCTTCCTTTATGAAAACAGAACATCTTATTTACTAATTTTATTGATTTTTTAGAGGTAATTTCTCCTTTATATTTATTTAATAAATTTTCATATCTCTGAATTTGTATCATTTTATAAGATGTATTACTTCCTTTCCAATAATACCCTAAACTTTGAGCTATATATTTTGTTTTGGCGCCTTCTTTTATAGCTCTTATCCAATAATCAAAATCCTCGACAGCCATTAGATCTAAATTTTGATCAAGAAAGCCTATCTTGTCGATTATTCTTCTTGAAAGAACTACACTTGAATTTTTAATAGGATTACCATTAATAAACAAATCTTCAAAAAAATTTTCTTTTGGAATATCTCTACTATATAGTCTTTTTCTAAATTTATCTTTACTACTATTAGCATTCACTATATCCAAATCGTGATATATAAGGTCATATTGATTTATATACTCATTACAAATCTCTAATTTATTTGTTTTCCACCAATCATCAGAGTCTAAAAAACATATGTAATCTCCTTTGGCTACTTTAATACCTACATTTCTTGATGCTGCAATTCCCTCATCATTATTAAAATTAACACACTTAATTTTAGGGTTATGATATCCTTCAATTACTTCAATAGTGTTATCACTGGAAGCATTATTTACAATTATAAGTTCCCAATTATCATAAGTTTGATTTATGATAGATTCTATGCATCTTGGTAAAAGGTGAGCGTGATTATAGGTGGGTACAATAATTGAAAACATATTTTCAGAATAGTTAATATTAAAATTTATTTTTTTTAAAGAGAATTGCTATTATTGATTTTACTACCACTCTAAAATTAGAAGAAGTAAAATAATGTATTAATAAACTAAAACTAAAAACTCCCCCCATAATAAATGTAACAATAATTAGGTTTTTAATAGATTTCTCAAAGACAAACCAATCTTTTGATATAAAATAAAAACTTATAAGGAAAAGAACAGAAGGAAACGTTGCAAAGATATATCTTTTCAATGAATTGACCAAAGAAATATTTAAAAATCGCAATAAAAAACGATAATAAACAACTGCCATAATGAAAAAAGAAATAAGTTTAAAAATAGCAAAAGAACGTTCTTCAAAATAATTTTTACTAACTAATATCCCTATCCAAAAAATCAATGGAATAAGCCAGTTTATAAAAAACATCTCCCTTATCCTTTGCTTAGCCACCAACAACATCCCTAATGGATAAGATATAAAAGCAAAAAAATTACATAACACCAAGAATTGCACAATAGGCACCGATGACCTATAACTTACATCTACCCAAGAAAATACTAAGGGCTTCGCCAATAAAGCAACCGAAAGAAGAGAAAACATCGTGATAGGAGCATATAAAATAAGTATTTTATCAAGTAAAGTTCTAAGATTCGTTTCATCTCTCAAGCCTTCTAAATGATTAAATCTCGCTGAGAAAGGTGAAAAAAGAATACCAAAAATATTTCTTATGAAAGTAAGCAAAGTGAGTCCAATACTATAAATAGCTACCTTTTCTACTCCCCAAAAACTCCCTATAGCAATAGTGTCCAATTCATAATATAATACCCAAGAAAACATTGAAAAAAACAAAGAATAAGCCAATGATTTTGTATAATCAAAAATCTCCCTATCAAACCTAATAGCCCTAAAAAGTGCATATATATTATAACCATACCTCCTTCTCGCCAATCCTATATTTATAACAGTAGCACACAAATTAATTAATTGAATAAACAAAAAATAACCCACTATATCATAAGAGGTATCTCTAAAAAAATAAAAAACAGCACTAATTTTTAGAAGATTACCTATAATATTTATCCTTTGATATACATAATCCTCCAAGCGAACTATATAAATAGTTTGTACAACCCTTTGTAGTAAAGTAATAGGAGTAGAAAGAGCCAAAATAAGAAGTAAATATTTAGCTATCTCAAACTCCGAAAAATCTGTTAAATTCTTAATAATCCATTGAGGGTGATAGCTTAAAACTAAAAAAACTCCCGAAAATAAAAGAAGGCATATCAAAAGAATAAAAGCCGTGAAGCCAGTTACCCGTATTTCATTTTGTATATCCTTCTTAGCAAAATACTCAGCAGCAAACTTTTGTCCCGCTCCTAAAAAACCTAAATCAGCATATGATAAAAAAATTGAGAGAGACATACAAACAGTATATATTCCATAGATAGGTTTATCTGTACTTATAATGGGTACTACAATAAACAGCGACAAAAACGTAAGTATGAAAGAAAGTCCTTGCCAAAGATATATTTTAAAAAAATTTTTAGAATAAACAGTATCCATCTATTACAGTTCTTTAAGCGTACGTATGAAAATTTCCTCTGTAGAAAGCTCTTCAGTGTCTTTATTCGTTAAATAATCATATTTATATTGATTATATTTTTCTTTATCTGTTAAAGGAGTAGGAAGTATAGCTTGAAGATCATCATAAAAAACCAGAGGAGCATTGAGATATTCCGCTATAAATTTAATAAACTGCCCATTTTCTCCCATATATCTTTGAATTAGTTTACTATTGAGGAAAAGCATAGGCTTCTCCTCAGCCACCGCAAATCCTAAAGCTGTACTATCGTGAACTAACACAAATCGACAGTATTTTACCAATGTAGCCGTTTTACCAAAAAACACTTGTCTTCCATCAAAAAAATTTTTCTCTTTATACAATATTGCTTTTGGATGAGCAGCTATCACAACAGGTAGATGAAACTGTTGTTCCATTTTTTTAAAAAAAGCATTTAACTCACTATAATATTGTTCAGAAGGAATAGGGGTAATACTACAGACTTCTAAATCGGGATGAAAAGGATAATACTCGTCTAAAAAAACTATATACGATTCATTTTCAATTCCTTCACAGCATTTATTTATATTGTGAATATGTTCGTAATCTACTGTATTAACAGCTGTAATTTGTGCTTTTTTAATATCCTCTCTCCAGCCAACACCTATCATATATAAAGAAGAACCACAGTTAAAAATATAATCATAAGTCTTGAAAAAACACATTTTCTTCAATAATAAAGTGAAAAACATTTTAGTATACCTAATATATTTTTTAATATTGAAATTTAAAAGTTTTTGCGATTTAGATAAAGTAGGGAATCCTCCCCGTGTAAATACGGCTAACTTACAATTATATTTTTTAAATAACCTAAACAAGCCTACTACTACATTAGTGAAAGTAAGCCGTGAAACATATAGAGTTTCTCTGTCGTTGTGATTACTTATGAACTCCTTTAGTTGCTTTGTCGTTGCAATGCTGTGTATAGCGACCCCTTCAAATGAGACCTCTTTAGCCAATGAGGGATGATACAGTGCTGTGAGATCTAAATATATTACCTGATAGCCCTCAATGAGCAATCTGTGAAAATAATAATGATCATACACTTGTTCTGAAAGTGCTTGGTAGTCAAAAAATACTATTTTTTTTATCATTAGACAGAACGTTTAATTATAAAATGACGTATTTGTTCTTCGGCTTTGGTAACACCATAAGACAAGAAGGTAATAAAAACAAATAGTAACAAAGGTATACAAAATGAAGGAATTACCCCCCCCCATTTACCCACAAAAAAGAGAAGTATAGGTTCTTGCAACAAATAGAAACTATAACTGATAAACCCAAAAAATAATAAAAACCTATTTTCTAAAACCTCTTGGGCTTTCGTATAGAGTAAAGGCATATAAAAAACTGCAATAATAAGAATTACTGTAATAAAATATTCTATAGGATTATCAACTTTTAAAGAAGAAAGAAGTATAGCAATCAAAGTAGTAATTCCCGAGAGATAGAGATAACTCTTTTTTCTATTTTTAAAATATAAATAAGCCAAACATCCCCCTATAAACCATCCATAATACACAAACATCTCAGAAATCTTTACAAGCATCTCATGGTCTGAGACCAAAGGTGTAACAATAGCAAAAATCCACAGTATAAGCAGAGAAAGTATAGCCTTTCCGTCTTTTCTACGCGACAAAAAGAAAACAGCTCCAAAAATAATATAAAACTTAACCTCAACAAAAAGTGTCCAAAAACTTGGAGACAAAGCTGCAATAGTATCTATATGCAATAGTTTCTTATAAAAATAAGGTTCCGTAAAAGTAAGCCCAGGCAAAAGATTATAAAAAGGCAACCATTTCTGGCAATATAAATAATACCCTATATAAAAAAGTAAGCTGACAATTGCCATTGCAGGAAATAATCGCAACCAGCGTTTATAAAGAAAATTGAGATAACTTCTACTCTTCTCTAAAGTCATCAAAATTACAAAACCCGAAATAAGAAAAAATAACTCTACCCCTAAATATCCATATTTAAAAAGAGGAAAAGATGCATATTCAAAAGCATAAGGGAAATGTTCATATCGCGCATAAGCGTGATACAATACTACTAACCATACTGCAATGCCACGAATTGCATCTAAGTAGCCTATCCTTATTTGTTTCATAAAACTTATTCAATTGTTTTAATTACCTTCGCAGGAACCCCTACAGCTACTGTCCTATCAGGAATAGATTTAGTAACCACACTACCAGCTCCTACTACCGCATTTTCCCCTATCGTTACTCCTGCCAAGATTATACTATTAGCCCCTACCCAACAACCTTTTTTTAGTACGACTTGTTTCTCTGGAGAATATCCCTGATCTATTATAGGAATATTAGGATTATCAAATTTATGATCTCCTAAATAGATATGTACTCCACTCCCCATTAACACATCATCTTCTATAATGATGGAAACAGGTAGATCAGAAAGTGTTTCTCCAAAAAGCATTGTTTGCGGACGAATTACTACCCGTTCCCCTATAGAAATTTGAGAACACCCTATCGCATAAGCTCCTGCCCTAAATTCAGCTGTATCTGCAAAATGATAAAATTTTTTCTTACACAATTTAAGCATAGAACTTTTAAAATGCAATTTCCAATGTGTAAATGGCATATCAGGACCTATGCGATTGGCCTTTAAACAATATTTATATTTTCGTATGATCTCTCGTATCATTTTTTCAATACCCATCTACCCAATTTATCTTTTTTGAATAAATTAGGATTGTACAATTTGTCTATAATTTCCCAAAATTCAGGTTCGGAATATCCTAAAAAAGTACAGAAATCACGAACTGCAAAAGGATCTAAAGCGTGATCGTGTTTTTCGACTAATTTAAAAGCTTCTTCTCGACTAAGCATCCCATAACGTACCATTCGAGCTGCATAATCAGTAGCTGAAGCATGTCCAAATTTAGGATATTTCATCCAAGAATGTACTAAATAAGCACGAGAGTCTATTTGGTCAAAATCTTCAATATGGTGCGTCCTACGCCATTCGTGTGTGAGATCGTGAAAACCTTTTTTCTTCGCTAATTCATAGTTAGCAAAACTATTCCATTCTATAAAATAACTCACATAGATAGGTTCAAGTTTGTCTAACTCCTCTTGGGTAGGAGGTTCAAAAAAATTTAAATCTTTTAAAGACACTCCTAAAGCCAACAATTCCTCTGTAGCTATCCCTGACCCTACTCCATTATAGATCTGTTCTTTCGCCGAAGGTGTTTCAACAGCATTATTTCCGCCATATTCATAACTTACATTCTCCCCATAAACTAATAGTTTGATATTGAACTTAACAGCCATATGGAGAGGGTAAGTGTAGATATAACGATCTATAAAATAGGTAGGCTTACCATATTTTTCAAAAGTATATCTCATTATTTTTTTCTGCGCTTTGATATTAGGTTTCATACTGATAATATCACAGCCAAAAGCTTCTGAAATATTTTTGATATTATGCATCCCTGCATCAGTCATCGGGAAATTATCTTCAACACTCACCAAAAGAGGATTCATCCCCAATACTTCTTTAAATAAGTAAGTTTGAAAATGACTATCTTTACCACCACTTACAGCAATCATACAATCATAGCCATTAGGCCCATTACATCCTCTATATTTGTCACAAAGTTGTTTGAGCTCTTCAAAACGCTTAGTGTAATCTATATTTTTTCTATTTTCATAAGATTGGCAGGCAGAGCATACCCCATTTTCGTCAAATGTAATACCTGGTCTTGTATCAGGCATTACGCATTTTGTACAATATTTCATTTATTTTCTTTTATTATTTACAAAGTGAAACCATCATCCACTACTATATTTTGTCCATTTACATATTCTGAAAGGTCTGATAACAAAAACAATACCGTACCTGAAATATCTTTAGCATCCAGCATTCCCTTGTTTAAACAAAACTCTTTATAAGCTCTTAAGAAAGACTCTGGTTGTTTGTCTTCTATACCTCCCAAAGAAATGGTATTTACTCTAATATTTTTCCCTTTAAAGTATTTAGCCATATATTTGGTGAGATGTATTAAACCTGATTTGATAGCAGCATATTCTACTGGCATAGTCATAGAAGTATTATTATAAACCTCAAAACGTGGCGCAATTACCCCATAAATAGAGGCTAAATTGATGATATTACCATAGCCTTGTTCATAGAAAAACTTAGCAAATTGCTGTGAAGTAAGGAAATAACCGCCTAAGTTCAAGCCTACATTCTCGCAAAAATCATCATAGGTTACATCAAAAAAGTGTTTCCCATAGTTTTTATTTCGTGGGTAGGCACTATTTATGAGGGCATCTATTTTACCAAACTTTTCTGAGATAGAGGTTATAAGTTTTTGTATAGAGTTGATATCAGTGATGTCAACTTGGGCAGGGATAATTCGCTCCATACCCAATGCTTCTACAGCTTTTTTAGCTACCGAGAGTTCTCGTTCTGCCATAATAGCAATAGCTCCATTAGTAGCGATAGCTTGGCAAAACTCTTTGCCTAATAAGCCTGCCCCCCCCGTAACTACTACTACTTTGTATTTTATTCCTGCAAGCATAGTTTTAAAACTTTATATCCTTCAACAATGGTGTTGAATTTTGTTTGTTTGTTTAATATTTCTTCTACAAAAAACTGCATTTGAGCAGTATAAGTTTCTAAAGGCACTTGTCTTGATTGAAAAACGATCTCATCATTATATGAAATGTTATTCTTTAATAAATCTACTAAATAAGTTCCCTCATTAGTGAGTATTTCGAGGGTGCGTTTGCTGTCTCTCCTATAATAGTTTAATACTACAGAAACTGAAAAGTCATCATATTCCCATAAATAGTTAGCATAGTCATAGGCAGTAATATTTAAAGATGATTTATTACTAAAGAAAGATTGAGTACGAGTAGGAGTTCCAAATAGCCAATATACATAATCCAATTCGTGAATAAGGTCGATATGTACGCCTCCTCCCATTTCTTTGTTAGCACTGTACACCTTCCTGAAATCTACATTAGGTCGCCAATCAGGCAAATAAGAACCACAATATACATTTACCTCATTTACTCTTTTGTTTGCGAGCAACTCTTTTGTTTTAGCAATACACTCTAAATAGCGTAGATTACAAGCTACATAAGTAGGTATTTCTTGCTTTTCAACTTCGGTTACCAACTCATTTGCTTCTTTAGAGAGGTCACCAAAAAGAGGTTTTTCTATAAACAAAGGCTTTTTATAAGCAATAACCTCTTTTATAGTTTGATAATGTACTGACGTAGGATTTGATATCAGAATAAATGAAAGCGTATCTATTGCTATCTCATCAATATCAAAGACTTCAATAATCCCCTTTATTCCTTTAAAAGGTTCTCCTTTTCTTCGGAGTGCATAAATTACTACAGAAGGATAAAGCTCTTGCAATGCTTTGATATGTTTTAAAGCTATAGACCCTAAACCTATAATGAGTACTTTCATTTATCTAATAATTAAAATCAAAATCCAATTTTTTCTGAGTTAATAAAAATGACATAAATTCAAAGTCGATAGGTTCATCTAAATCAAAGCACAAATGTGGCACTTCATAAACCAAACTTTTGTCTGTAATCACACCTTCACAATGGTTGTCAAAGAAAGCTCTTTTGTAATAATAAAAAGAGGCATTCATATCAAAAACCTTTGGGGCGCTTTGTCGTGTTAAAAAACTTCCTTTTTTGCAAAGTTCATAAAAACCCTCTTTATTTTCTTCAACCATATTAAAATAAGGATTTCTATGACAAGGGCTCACTGAAAAAACATTATAAGCCTCAGCATTTCGTTCCAATAAAACTAAAGCTTTTTCCAAATCGGCTACATTTCTTAAAGGAGCTGTAACATCCATATCCAAAACATAATCATATTTCTTATGGTGTTTTTGCTCCATAAAGTTCTTTACATCTATAATTACGCCTAATTTTCCAGCAGTATCTGTAGCTAATGCCTCAGGACGGGTATAGTCAGTCTCTATATATAGCCCTTGTCTCTCTACTACATCCTTTATTTGTTGGCTATCTGTAGAAAGTACAATATCCACTTTGCCTTTGTATTTTTCTTTAAAAGCGTTAGCTGTTTTTAGAGTGTAATATATAAGAGGTTTCTCATTAATAACTTTTATATTTTTACCAGGGATTCCTTTAGATCCTCCTCTTGCGCAAATGGTAATTAATATTTCCATAATAATGAATATCTAATCTTGCAAATGTTTAATAAACTCTTGTGCGTGCTCATAGTCTACGGTTTTACCGATGTCTATCCAATAGCCTATGATAGGGTCGTATACCAATTTACCTCCTTCAGTAACTAATTGCTCCATTACATCTGTAATGTCGCAATACTTACCTTTTTCTATTTTAGAAATTAGAGAGCGTTTGAGTATATAAATACCTGCGTTTGAGTGGTATATAAAACTGGGTTTTTCTTTAAAGTTTGTTACTCGTCCTTCTCTAGTTTCAAATACGGCATAAGGGATATCTACTTTATACTCAGTAGAAGCTACTGCCATATCTGCATTTTCATTGATGAGTTTTAAGTAAAGGGACTCAAAGTTTACATTGGTAAACAAGTCGCTATTCATCAATAAAATATGTTCAGAGCTTAGGTTGTTTATCAGTGCTAAAGCACCTGCCGTACCCAAGGGTTCGTCTTCCCATACATATTCTATACTAATTTCTTTTTGGCTACCATCACCCAAGTAGTTTACTATCTGCTCACCAAGGTATTTTACTGATATATAAATTTTTTTGATTCCAAAACTAATGAGCCTATCTATGTTGTGTTCTATGATGGGTTTATCACCTAATCGCAACATTGGTTTTGGAACGGTATCTGTGAGCGGACTCAAGCGTTTGCCTCTTCCTCCAGCCATAATCACTGCTTTCAAAGGAAGTTGGGCTTTGGTATATTCTAAATCTATCAAATCGACCATTTTACCTTCTTGGTTGAGGATAGGTAGAATTTTTATATCGCTTTTTCGATATTTCTCAAAGCTCTGATAGGTGTCTTTTTGGTATAGTCGTTTGAAATCTGGGTTTGCAATCTCTCCCAGAGTTTTCTGTAGGTTTTGTTCAGCGATGATAGATCTGCGTATATCACCATCAGTAACTGAGCCTATAACTTTCTCATTATCATCTACTACGAAGAGAATAAGCCGACTTAAGTTGCGCAACTCGTTGAGACGTTGTAGCCCCTCTACTAAGTTTTTGTTTTTATGTATTAAAATGTCAGTTCTCATAGTAGCATTAAAATTAATTGTCAATATTGTAAAACGACTTTTTTAAAGGAATAATAGAGTGTTCTTTGATTGTTTTTAAAATTTTTTCAGCGGCAGTCCCATTGCCATATGGCATTTCTTGTTGCTTTATTTTATCTCTAAATTGTTTAGAGAGAGCAAAAGTAATACTTTTTTTGATAACCTCCAAAGTGTTAGTACTATTAATAACACTCTCACTACAAAAACGTCCTTTCTGTCTATCGCCTATGTTAATAGTAGGAATACAAAAAGCAGGTACTTCTAAAATCCCAGAAGAAGAGTTGCCTATAACAAAATCTACAAATTGTAAGGCTGATAGGTAACGCAATTGCCCCAATGATTTAAAAGCAACCGCTTTATCCTTGTGAGTCTCTACATATTCAGTAATCATTTTATTGATGATACGTCCGTTTTTATCTGAGTTAGCGTGGGTAAAGATAAGAGCCGTATCAGTGAGCTCATCAAGGGCTGTCAGTATATTTTCAAAAGTTTGTATAGGAGCTTCTTTTTCGAGTGTTACAGGATGATAGGTAATGAGTACATTTCTTTTCTTCAGCTTGAAATCAATAGATTTTTCAAAAGCTTGTCTATCCAATAACTTTAATTTTTTTATACTATCTAAGCCTATAGCTCCTACATTAAATACTGTATCAGGGTGTTCTCCTAATTGTATTACTCTTTTTCGATAGACTTCTGTAGAAGTGAAGTGTAAATGACTAAACTTAGTAATGCTATGCCTAATAGCTTCATCATAAGCGCCTTCGGTTGTTTCACCTCCGTGTAAGTGTGCTATTGGGATGTTAGCCATTCCAGCTGCTATCACCGCCCCTAATATTTCCGTTCTATCGCCCAAAACCACCACTAAGTCTGGCTGTAGATCCTCAAGAGCATCAGCGAAGCCTGAAACAGCTAAGGCAATGCTCTTTGAAATGCCTACTGAAGTATCTGACGATAGCAAGCATTCTACTTTTTTATTGACTACAAAACCTGCTGCGGTTATCTCATCAAGAGTATAACCAAACTCAGGAGACAAATGCGTTCCTGTAGCGATGAGTTGCAATTGTAACTCAATATCTTTATTGATGAGTTCTATCAAAGGGCGTAACAAGCCAAACTCGGCTCTTGTACCTGTTATGACACAAATTTTTCTCATAGCTCAATCAAATCGTCTTCTTCAAAGTCCTTTTTAGCTGTTTTACCTATTACCTCATCCCATTGCATAGGAGAAATACCCGTGCCGGGGCGTTTTACGGTTAAGTTTTCAACGGTAAAAGGTTCTCCTTTTGCTATTTTTTTGGCAGCTACGATACTTTTTCTCACAATAGGTTTGTTCTTAGCTTCAGAAGCAGAAACCTCTTTGATGCCAGAACCACCTACTGCTTTTTCTATATTGCGGATTGCACTTACCATAGCTTTTAGTTCCTCAGGTTCAAGCGATGCTTTATGATCGGGACCTGGTAAAGTTTTATCTAAGGTAAAGTGTTTTTCGATCACGGTAGCGCCTAAGGCTACCGCAGCTATAGGGACTTCTATTCCCAAAGTATGGTCGGAATAACCTATATTGACGCCTACTTCTTGTTGAATATGTAGCATTGCTTTTAGGTTTACATCTTCCATAGGGGTGGGGTATTCGGTATTACAATGCAATACTGTAATTCTGTTTTTGCTTACCCCATTATCAGTAAGTACTTTTACGGCATCTTTTATTTCGGTGATGTTAGCCATACCTGTAGAGAGTATCACTTCAGGAAAAAGAGTTGCTACTTTTCTTAAATAGGGCAGGTTAGTAATTTCACCTGAAGGAACTTTAGCTATAGTGATTCCTAACCCAGCTAAGAATTCTAACGATTCGAAATCAAAACCTGTAGAGAGAAATTGCACACCTTTTTGGGCACAATAGTCAATTAACTCTTGATGATCTTTTTGAGAGAGCTCTAATTTTTTGAGCATTTCATACTGAGAGTCGTTGTCTTGCGTGTTTTTATCTTGATAGGCTGCTCGTTTTGCTTGTTTGGTTACCAAGTTGCCAGCCTTAAAGGTTTGGAATTTCACATAATCCACACCAGCTTCAGCTCCTTTATCAATAAGAGCCTTGGCTTTGGCGATATCGCCATTATGATTAACGCCTGCTTCGGCTATGATAAGTGTTCTTTTCATTTTTTTACAAATGTTCCTGCTGATATGATACTATTAGGTGGAATGGTTACCCCATTAGAAATAGTAGCATTACTACCTATAAAAGTACCTCTGCCGATCACACAATCTCCATTGATTATTGCTCCTGTAGAGATATGACAAAAATCGTCTATCACTACACCGTGTTCGATATTTGCTTTGGTATTGACAATACAGTTTTTTCCTATTTTAGCCCCTGCATTCACTAAAGCGTGATGCATTATAATTGTACCTTCTTCTATAATAGTGTGTTTTGACACATACGCCAAAGGAGAAATTACTACAGGCAAATGATAGCCTATTGTTTTCAACTTTTGGAATAAGTGCACTCGTAAAACATTACTTTTTATTTGTCCTACTGAAATTAAAGCATTAGGGCAAGTTAGGTATAATTTTTCTAAATCATCATCAGTAGCTATAATTTTATATCCTAATACTTCTTTTCCTAAATGCTCCTTGGAGTCGATAATTCCTTTGATGAGATATTTTTCTTCTTGTTCAATCACATCTATCACCGAGGTGCAATGCCCTCCGCCTCCTACAAGGATGATATTAGGTTTTTCTTTTTTCATCTCACTCCACTGGGTATATTCACTACTCTTGCTTCTAACCATTCGGCGTTGCTAAGGTCTGCTTTAGGGCTGTCTTTAAACATCGGTAGTCGGTTCATTAGTTGCCATATTGGGCGACTCATTACCCCCTTTGCATTTGTTTCGGTAAGGAAAGTGTCGCGCTCTTCTTTGTTGTTTAAGATAATGGCATTGAGCCAATAGTTGCATTTTTCGTATTCACGTTCGGCAAAAAAGGTAATACCTTGTTTTTCGAAATAAGCTTTATAGGCTTCGGCTGTAGCGCGTTTGTTGGTTAAAAAGCCCTCTAACTGTTCTAATTGGGCTACCCCTAAGGCAGCATTGATATTGGGCATACGATAATTATAACCTATTTCATCGTGTACGAACTCCCAAGCGTGAGGTACTTTGGCTTGGGTGGTGAGGTGTTTGGCGTGTTTGCCTATAGACTCATCATTGGTGAGTATCATACCGCCACCTCCTGTAGTAATGGTTTTATTACCATTGAAAGAGATACCTCCTATTTTGGCGAATGTGCCCAAATGTTTGCCTCTGTAATAACTACCGATGGCTTCGGCAGCATCTTCCATTACTTCTATATGATAACGATCGCAGATAGCTATAATTTCTTCTATACGGCAGGCGTGCCCAAAGGTGTGCATTGGCATACACGCTTTGATACGTCGGTTTGTTTGTTTATGGTAGCATTCATTCCCTCGTAGTTCGGTATTTTCTTTTAAAAAGTGCTCTAAAGAGGTAGGAGAGAGTCCCATTGTATCTTTATCGACATCTACAAATACGGGTACAGCTCCTGCATATACGATAGCATTAGTAGTAGCTATAAAGGTTAGCGGTTGAGTGATTACCTCATCACCGGCTTCTACCCCACTGAGCTTTAGGGCTATGTGGAGGCCATTGGTGCCATTTACGCATACTACAGCATATTTGGCTCCTGTATATTCAGCTATTTTTTGTTCGAAGAGGTCTACAAATTTTCCTACGCTTGATACGAAAGTAGTATCAATGCACTCTTCTAAGTATTTTTTTTCATTCCCTGCAAAAGTAGGGGCGTGTAATGGAATAAAAGCCTCTTTCTCATCGTAAAGGTCACGTATAAAGGATATGGTTTCAGCGATATTCATATTCAATTTGCCTATAATACTTTGACAAAGTTCTATACTTTGTCAAAGTTGAAATTTTTATCATCAATATTACATTTTGCTATCCAAATACTTTCCTGTTTCTTGGTGGTCGAAATTTACTAAGAATGTTTTCATCAGCAGGGTGATGTCTTTTTTCTCAGTAGTAGGATTGTCAAATAGTTGGGTTAGTTTATTTATAAAACTTTCTATTTCAGTTATTTTTTTAAAAGATTGTAGACTAATCACTCCTAAAGAAGTGTATTTATCTAATGTTACTTGTTCTCCTTCAGTATAAAATTCCTCGTAGGGTTTTTCGCCTGTGGTATCACTTGTTGAGAAATAAACGGGATACCATTTATCAGTTTCTTTTCGGCTTTCAGCCTTAGCAATAGCTTCAGCTTCACTCTTGCATTCCAGAGGGGTATATCCTAAGTCTTTTAATAGCTGGGAGGCTATTTCTGAGAAAGTAAGTACTTGTTCTTTCTTCAATTTAGGGAAGTATATCTGTCCTGTAGTGCCTAATATACAAGCCATTAAACAAATTTGTCCGCTTTCTTCGGGAGATACAAAGTAACGAGTTACATCAGAAGGGGCTGATAATGGTTGGTTTTTAGCAATACGCTCTAAAAATCCTGCTGGCAATGAGCCATTAGAGAAGGCTACATTGGCAAAACGTGCTGTAGTTACGGGGAACTTATGAGCATAAGCCATTATCATATCTTCCATTATTTTTTTGCTACCTCCCATTATATTTACAGGGTTAGCAGCTTTGTCGGTCGATACACAGAAGAAATGTTCAGGAGGATAGTCACACAATAAATCTAAGAATTTTTTAGCGTTTACGATATTGTTTTTGAGTAAGGCTTCTACCGAATATTTATCTTTTTCGCTTCGCACGTGCTTGTGAGCTGAAAAGTTAGCTACTATATCAAAACCGTCACGAGCTTTGAACATTTTTACAAAAGTATCATCGGCGTAATTCATAGGGTAGGTTACATAGTCGGTAGGCACTGTAAAGGCGGAAGTACTGCGCAACTCGCGAGTGAGTTCGGTAAGCCCATTTTCGCTAATATCTACTACTACCAAACCTTTAGGTTTGAAAGGTAGTAAGGCTTTGATATACGAGCTTCCAATAGAGCCTGCGCCACCAATTACCAATACGCTCTTGCCCTCAATAGCCTTAGTTAGTGCTGCTTGATGGGTGTGCAAATCTGCCTGAAACATACTCTCAGGACGCTTGGTAACGTATTTCGATATAAAATGTTCTATATTTAGCATTAAATAATTTCTTTGTGTTTATTTTTAAAGTGAGTTATCCGTGTCATTTATTATTTATACTCCTATCTGTACATACTCCCAACCCTTGCTTGGTAACTCAAAGGCATTATACTGATTCCTGCCATCAAAGATTACTTTTTCTTTTAGCATTTTAGCAATCTCGTCGAAATCGGGTACGCGGAACTCTTTCCATTCGGTGAGCAACAACAAAGCGTCCGCACCTTTAAGAGCTTCGTATTTGCTCTCTACATAAGTAACGGGTACGTCTTTTAGGTAACATACCTTTGCCTCGTGAACTGCTTTGGGGTCGTAGGCTTGTACTTTGGCACCGCGTTTTATGAGCTCCTTGATGATGTAAATCGCAGGAGCTTCCCGCATATCATCGGTTTCAGGTTTGAATGAAAGTCCCCATACCGCAAAAGTTCTACCACTGAGGTCTTCCCCATATTTGTTAACTACTTTCTGTGCGATCACTATCTTCTGACGGTTGTTCACATTGTCTACTGATTCAATCAGTTCTGCTTTGTAATCTACCTCTTCTGCTAATTTTTTAAGTGCCAATACGTCTTTCGGGAAACAAGAACCTCCATAGCCACATCCTGGGTAAATAAAGCTAAAGCCTATCCTGCTATCAGATCCTATCCCTATACGCACTTTGTTCACATCAGCACCTACACGCTCACAGATATTCGCGATCTCGTTCATAAACGAAATCTTAGTAGCAAGCATCGTATTGGCAGCGTATTTGGTCATCTCTGCCGAACGAATATCCATTGTAATCATACGGTCATTTTGTATATAGAACGGACTGTAGAGCTCTTTCATCTTCTTGAAAGCGAACTCACTATCTGCCCCTATCACTACACGGTCAGGCTTCATAAAGTCTTCAATTGCTTTGCCTTCTTTTAAAAACTCGGGGTTGGACACCACGTGAAATTTGTAACTCACTCCGCGTTTATCCAAGGCAGCTTGCACGGTAGTGCGTACCTTATCGGCAGTGCCTACGGGCACAGTCGATTTGTCTACAACTATTAACTCTCCTTGCATTGTTTCGCCTATGGCTTGGGCTACCGAAAGCACATATTGCAAGTCTGCCGACCCATCATCACCCATAGGAGTACCTACAGCTATAAAAGCAATCTCAGCATCTTTGATTGCCTCCGCGAGGTCAGTAGTGAAAAATAGTGTTTTAGCTAAATTGCTCTGTACCATTTCTTCCAATCCTGGCTCGTAAATAGGAATCACACCTTGTTTCAGCTTCTCTATTTTCTCAGTGTTTACATCTACGCAGGTTACTTTGTTGCCCATCTCAGCAAAACAAGCCCCTGACACTAACCCCACATATCCGGTGCCTATGACTGCTATTCTCATTCTATTTTCTTATCTAAGGTTTCATATTCGGAGTTATTGCTTTTAAACTCCTTTACTATTTGTTTTAATAAACGTACTACTTCTGTCTTATCCCCTTGCGTAGCTACCTCATACATTTTGTTAGTGAGAGCCTCTATTTCAGTAAACGACATTGAAGGGTCTTTGCTAATCATTATTTTCTTGTGGTGCGTAGGCATTGTTTTAGTACTGTCACTTAGTAGTTCTTCATAGAGTTTCTCACCAGGGCGCAAACCTGTGTACACGAGCTTGATATCTACATTAGGTTCAAAGCCTGATAGTTTAATCATACGAGTAGCGAGGTTAAGAATTTTCACGGGTTCACCCATATCAAAAACAAAAATCTCACCGCCTTTGCCCATAGTCCCTGCTTGGAGTACTAACTCACACGCTTCGGTTATCGTCATAAAGTAACGTACTATATCAGGGTGGGTAATGGTTACAGGACCTCCTTTTTCTATCTGTTTCCTAAAATGAGGAATTACCGATCCATTAGAACCTAATACATTGCCAAAACGAGTGGTGATAAAAGTTGTTTTGTTACCCTCTTTGTTTTGTAAGGCTTGTACAAAGAGCTCTGCCACCCTCTTTGAAGCACCCATTACATTGGTGGGATTCACTGCTTTATCAGTGGATATCATCACAAAGTGAGATACTTCATACTTGTTAGCTAAGAGTGCTACATTTTTAGTCCCTTGTATGTTTACCAACGCAGCTTCGTGCGGATTCTCTTCTATCATCGGTACGTGTTTATAGGCAGCCGCGTGATAGACTACTGAAAACTTATGCGCTTTAAACACACTTTCTAAACGTTCACGGTTGGTAATGTCGGCTAAAACAAACTCAAAAGCGATGTCCGGGAAGCTCTCTTTAAGTTCTAATTCTATGTCGTATAGAGGAGTTTCTGCTTGGTCGACTACAACTACTAAGGCGGGGGTGAAGGTAGCTATCTGTCGTATCAACTCACTACCAATAGACCCTGCTCCTCCTGTTACCAATATATTCTTGTGATAGTGTTTTTCGCGTACTTCTTCGTTATCTAATACTATCTGTCTCCGTCCTAAGAGGTCTTCTATTTGTATTTTATGAAGGTTAAATCCTTCTTTTTCTGGACGTAATTTCTGCAGTGCAGGAGTTTTGAGTATTTGCAAACCTTTTTCTAAACACACATTCACCCAAAAAGTCATCTCTTCTTTGGAAAGATGGTTCTTGTTTATGAGCACCCCATCAGCCTCTAATTCTTCACAAGGAGTATCTATAAATTTATCTTTTGAGATAATGGGTCTACCCAACAGTGTGGCCTGCTTAGGATTCGTACGCCCAGTAAGAAACCCTACTACCGAATAAGGAATCGCAGCATTGCCTATAATCCCATTGGCGAAAGCTACTGCTTCATCATCTATCCCTAAGATGAGAATACGCCTCTTAGAAGTACGCCTATTAATTTCTTTTACCAAATAAAAAAACTCTTTTACTGATAACCTAAATACAAATAGTATGATGAACGACACAGTAAAATATATCAGTAGAATAGGGTTCAACAACACTTTTTCGCCTATAACGTGCAGACTTATCTTGTTAGCAATAAACATTGCTATCACCGTACACCCACTTGAAAGCAGAATGCGAAACAAATCCCTAAAAGTAGAATACCGTATAATCCCTGAATAAGTACGGAAGATGAACATAAAGAAGATATTCACCCCTATAACTAATAAATAGCGTTTGTAAAGAGGAATACTGTCGGGAATATATACCCCCAAGCGTTCTACTACAAAAAAGGAAAAGAATAGAGCTATAAATAGCAAAAGCACCTCCATACACACCACGATCCAACGTGGGGTGTAACGAGCAGTAGCTAAGTTTACCAAAGTGCTATCACTATATGTATTATGTGCTTGAGGCATTGTTTTAAATATAAATGGAAAAATTTGCACAAAGGTACAAAATTCTTTTTAATTTTATAGAGACACTTTATAATTTCTTAAAAACGCCTTTTATTCTCTCTCGGTCTGCATCAGTAAGATTAGAACCTGAGGGCAAGCATAAACCATTGTTAAATAAGTGCTCACAGGTCTTTTTACCATAGTAAGGAGCTGTAGCAAATACAGGTTGCAAGTGCATAGGTTTCCATAAAGGACGCGTTTCAATATTTTCTTCCAAAAAGGCTAATCGCAAGTCTTCTCTATCAAATCCTGTTTTAGTTTTATCAATGGTAATAGCCGAAAGCCAATAATTACAAAAGTAATCTTCATTGGGCTCTGTAAGTAATTTTATCCCTTCAATTCCTTTGAACAAGTCGGCATAAAAAGCGTGCATCTTTCGGCGAGCTTCAATGCGCTGTGGCAATACCTCCATTTGTCCACGACCTATGCCTGCCGTAATATTGCTCATACGGTAGTTATATCCTATGTGCGAATGCTGGTAGTGAGGAGCGTTGTCGCGTGCTTGGGTGCTCAAAAATACAGCTTTATCTTTCTCTTCTTGAGTGTGACATACCAAAGCCCCTCCTCCTGAGGTAGTGATAATCTTATTACCGTTGAACGAAAGTACCCCAAACCTACCAAAAGTACCACAAGGTTTTCCTTTGTAAGTGCTTCCTAAGGCTTCAGCGGCATCTTCCACCAATGGAATATCATACTTTTTACATAGAGCGAGTACCTCCTCTATTTTGAAAGGCATTCCGTAGAGCGATACAGCTACTACTGCTTTGGGCTTCTTGCCTTTTTTAATACGGTCTTCAATGGCTTCTTCTAAGAAAGCGGGAGAGATATTCCAGGTGCTCTCTTCCGAGTCTACAAACACGGGCGTAGCTCCTTGGTATACGATAGGATTAGCAGAAGCTGAAAAAGTCATCGATTGACAGAGCACCTCATCGCCTGCTTGCACCCCACACTCTATAAGAGCTAAGTGCAAGGCTGCCGTGCCCGCCGAAAGTGCCGATACTTTCACTCCATTGCCTAAAAAGTGTTGCAAATCCTCTTCAAAGCCATTTACGTTAGGACCTAAGGGCGCTACCCAATTCTCCTCAAAGGCTTGATGGATATATTTTAGTTCGTTTCCTCCCATATGTGGGGAAGATAACCATATTTTTTCTTTCATAACGTGTATATAAGTTCTTTTAATTCTGTGATAATATAGGTAGGTTGTTGTGCAGGGGCTACCTCGAAATCCTGCGAGTGTATGTTCCATCCCTTATTGAGCAAACAGTAACTCGTCCATCCCAATATATTTGGAGCTATAAAGTCTTTTGCAGGATTGTCGCCTATATAGCAATACGCCTTAATATCTTCTTCTGTAAACACTTCATAGTTGTGTAAGTCAGGTTTACTACTGCCAAATTCTTCCGAAATGACAATTTTGTCAAACAGGGCTTCTATCCCTAAAGCTCTTAACTTATTGCGCTGTGTAACTGATCGTCCATCAGTAATAAGTCCTATTTTATAGCCTTGAGCTTTGCAAAAAACTAAAACTTCTTGTGCTCCTTCATTTAAAGATATTACAGGGAAATGGTTTCTATAAACCTGCAATAATTGTTCCATACTGAAATGTGGAAAGTACTTTGCCACATATTCAAAAGCATTCCTTCCTTCTTGATATTCACAAATCATTTGCTTATAAAGCCTTTCCGTTGCTACCGCCTCAGAGACAACCAAAGAAGCTATTGCTCGGTAAGCCGACTTCAAATAGTCGATTTCATATACCAAAGTATCGTCTAAATCAAAAATAACGTACTTGCTACTCATAATGGCTTACAAAAACAGCTTCGTCATACCTAAGCATCAACAAATGGTCTTCCCAATTGTTGTTCACTGGTATTTCTTTGCCTAACAAGTATTCTTCTATTAAGTATTTAGGATAATTAGCTCCTGCGACATAGCTAAGCGGGAAACCTCCTCCAAAACGAGGATTGATTTCAATAGCTATCACTTGTTTTGTCGTCCGATTTAAAAAAAATTGCATCGTTAAACAGCCTTTTGCCCCTTCAATATGCGCAAGATGTTTTGTAACGAATGGCACTAAAACGTTCTTTTCAGTAATCCCTTTGTTGATTTCACCTGCACGCACAAATATGCGTTTGCGGGGTACCGCGCATTTTAAATCTCCATTGCGATTGTAATAGGCATCTACCGTATATTCATCGTGCATTTTTGGGTCTATATACTCCATAAAAAGCAGGTCAGGGTTGTTAAGGTGATAATCAGTCAGCTCATCTGCCTTGCGTATCACAAAAATATCTTTGCTAAGCGAACCATTGTAGGGCTTTATAAGGAGCGGAAAAGTAGGTCGTGTTTTATCAATAGAAACAGGTACCTCTATGCCTTTTTCTCGAAAAAAAGTGTTTGTAAGTCGTTTATCCCTACATTGTTGCACAAACGCTAATGAGGAAACCACAGGGGTAATTCCTTTGTCTAAAAAAAGTCGTTGATGCTTAGCAAGCATCAGTAGTTCAGTATCAATAGTAGGGACAATAAGTTTTACACCCCATTGCAAACATTGTTCTAATAAGGCTTGTGGATAATTCTCATCAGTTGCTTTACATATAGAGGCATATCCATCGGCTATCTGGCAAGCAGGCGAGAAAGCAGGGTTCATATCTACCGCATACACCTTGCTCTCAGGGAATAGCTCTTTCAATTCTCTTTGAAAAGCCCGCAACAACGCCACCCGTTGCCCTGCCGACGTGATTAATATATTATTTTCTTCTTTCATTTATAAAAAATACTTGTCGTGCTACAAACTGCTTGCCGTGCTACGACCTCCTCTAAACTCCTCCATTGTAGCTTGTCCTTCTTGTGATATCCCTTCGCGTATAAACACTTTCTTCACCGTAAGAAACAGTATTTTAAGGTCTAATACGAATGATTGGTGGTCTACATACCACACGTCCAACTCAAATTTCTTTTCCCAGCTGATAGCATTGCGTCCATTCACTTGCGCCCAACCAGTGATACCTGGTTTTACCTCGTGCCTACGCTTCTGAGTCTCGTTATACAAAGGTAAATACTGAGGCAATAACGGTCTCGGACCTATAACCGACATATCCCCTTTCAATACATTCAGCAACTGTGGTATCTCATCAAGCGAAGTCTTCCGTACAAAAGCTCCTATTTTCGTGAGTCGCTTAGCATCAGGCAAAAGCTGTCCGTTGGCATCACAACGGTCGTTCATTGTTTTGAACTTGATAATCCTAAAAATGCGTTCTCCTTTCCCAGGTCGTAACTGATAGAAGAACGGCTTTCCGTTATTAGCAAACCACAACCCTACCATCACCACCACAAAGATAGGACTCAGCACAATAAAGGCAATCAGTGCTGTAAGAAAGTCTAACGCCGGTTTTATAATATTCCTATACATCTATTTTCTCCCAAAAGTTACCCCTGTGCCTCATACCTGCCTGTCGCACAACCACCATTAATCATTAACCACTAACCATTAACCATTAATCACTACCTTAAACAGCGTATGGCTATTGCCACTGCCTAAGTTGTCATAGATATCCACTACCTTTAGTCCAGCGCGTTCTACGCATTTTATCATATCACCCGAATAGTACATCTTGCTATTGCCGTTTGCCATTGCCGTAAAATACACACTGATTTGGGTAAGGCAATACGCCCCCGTTTCGTGTTGTTGTCTGTCCCAATAGGCTTCCAGAATATACAACTCGGTATGAGCGTCCATCGCAGCAGCTGCCCTACTGAGAATACTCGTTACTTCCTCCTCTGAGAAGCAATCCAAAAACTGACTCATCCATATCACGTCAAACCCTTTCGGAAAAGGCACAGAGGCGTCCAACAGATTAGCCGGATAGCCTCCAATACGGTCAGCCCCTTCTTTGCCTGCGATATTGTTTTTCATCAAACCCAGTTGCTGAGGTAAGTCCATAATGGTTACCTGCACATCGGGGTTAAAGCTCACGGTCTTTAACGCAAAGCGTCCCGTATTCCCTCCCACGTCTAAGAGCGTCTTTACAGGGCGTTTAAAAATGATATTTAAAGCATCTTCAAAAGAATAATCAGAATAGTAATGGTCAAAAGCAAACCACTTTTCTTGCGCCTTTTGGGGCAATTGTGAGAGCCCCTCATAAATCGTAGGCCAAGACCCAAACACTTTAAGCCCAGCAGGTTTCCCTTCTTTAAGGGCTTCTTCAAGGTGAAACAACCCTTCGTAGCACACCTCTTGAATGAATTCCATATTCACACGGGTGCTCTTGTCGCGAAGCAAAAACCAACCTGCTTTCGATATTGCAAAACGGTCGCCCTCTTTCAAGAGTACCGTACCTATGGAAAGCGACGACTCCAAAAGTATTTTCACAGCATAGTCACTCAGCTGTGTTTTAGTCGCCACCTCCTGCATTGTCAATCCTTCAGGGGCATTGCACAAAGCCTCGAACACGCCGAGTTTTACCATTAGATGTGATATTTGGAACACCACAGGCGCAAAAGCAATCTCTTGAGCCAAGCGCTGAGCTTCCAAAGCCGTTTTTTGTTCAGTAGTGTATTGTTTTCTGATTGCTGGTGTTAAATTCATATGCTTAAATATCTCAGTTCAGTAATTAAGGTGCAAATGTACAAATTAAATAGCAAATAGCAATAAAAAGATTTTTCAGCTATCTGCCACCCTTTCGTTTCTTAGCTCTTTCCTTGATTATTCCTTTTTCTCATTAACATTTATTTAACATATGATATTCAGTGAATTAACGCCTTTTCTATACCAATCGTCCAAGATTCGTATAAGCTTCCTATAAGCTTTCTATAAGCTAAGACCACTCTTTTCATTTGTCCATTTGTTAATTCTTTCTTACCTTTGCCGTCGAATTTAATGTGTTTTATTTTGCCTACTTTTCCCAAAACCGAAAAACTCTGCAAGCGTGAAGCCATTCAGCAACTCTTTGCCCAAGCCGAGGCACTTACCTGCTATCCGCTTAGGTTGTTGTACGCCCCTGTTAGCAGCTTAGAAGCTCCTTACCAACTGCTTATCAGTGTGCCCAAACGCACTTTCAAGCGCGCAGTACATCGCAATTTGCTAAAACGGCGCCTGCGCGAAAGCTACCGACTCCAAAAACACCTATTGCCCGTAAAAACTGAAAAGTATGCCCTTGCCTTTCTCTATATAGGAAAAGAACTCACCGATTACGCCACCATTTACAAATCCGTAACCCAACTCATAGAAGATTTTTCTCATCAACTCACCCAACAGTAACCCATCGCTTTTGCGCTCCATCTTCCCCTTTTGAAGAGGGGTTAGGGAGATGTTTAAATTACCCCCTATGAAAAAGATTATCATTTTTGCCTCAGGTTCAGGCTCCAATGCCGAACGTATCGCTACCTATTTCCACCAAAAAGACACTGCGCAAGTAAGCCTTATACTCTGCAATAACCCTCAGGCAGGCGTACTCACGCGTGCCAAACGCTTAGCCATTCCCTCTTTAGTCTTCAACCGACAAGCGTTCTATGAGTCGGATATCGTCCTCAATGTCCTTAAATCCCAGCACCCCGACCTTATCGTGCTGGCAGGTTTCTTGTGGAAAGTACCTGCTTATCTCACTGAGGCTTATCCTCATAAAATCATCAACATACACCCTTCTCTTTTGCCTAAATACGGCGGAAAAGGAATGTATGGCTCACACGTGCACGAAGCCGTCATTGCCAATGCCGAAAAAGAAAGTGGCATCACCATTCACTATGTAAACGAACATTACGACGAAGGTAATATCATCTTCCAAGCCAAAACAACCGTACTCTCCACCGATACTCCCGACACCTTAGCCGAAAAAATTCACTTATTAGAATATGAACATTTCCCCAAAATCATTGAAAAGTTATTATAGCTCAACAAGCAAATATGTTCTACACGAATAATGTGAATCAAGAGTAGAAAAAATAACATATTGTTTATTCTATATTACAATATTAGAATCGCTTTTACGTTACATTGTAGGGGGTAGTTTGAAAAACACTCTTTGAAAACAAACCTTTTCAGTCGCTCCTGCTTTTAAATACTCCGAGAAATTTCTATTAATTCTTTAACCTTCTAATTTCTAATATATTACCTTTTGTCTTTTACCTTTTACCTTAACTTTTTTGGTCAATTCAAAAAATTGTCGTACTTTTGCGCCCTAAAAATAAAAGTGTCGTTTGATGACACTATTAAGGAATGTTTAATTTTTAATAAAAATCACAAAGAGTGGACACATTAAGCTACAAAACCATCTCTGCCAATAAAGCCACTGTAAACAAAAAGTGGGTCTTGGTAGATGCTGATGGACAGACTTTGGGTCGCCTTGCCTCTAAAGTAGCCAAGCTACTTCGCGGTAAGTACAAATCCGAATTTACCCCTCACGTTGATTGTGGCGATAACGTAATCGTTATTAACGCCGAGAAAATCAACCTTACAGGGAACAAATGGGAAGATAAAAGCTATCTTCGCCACACTGGTTACCCAGGAGGACAACGCTTCACAGGAGCAAAACAACTCCTCGACAAACACCCAGAACGTATCATCGAAAAAGCTGTAAAAGGTATGTTACCAAAAACAAGATTGGGTGCAGCAGTTTTACGTAATTTAAAAGTGTATGCAGGTAGCGAGCACAAACAAGAAGCTCAACAACCTGTTACCATTAACTTAAACGATTTGAAATAATGGAAGTAATTCACACCATCGGTAGACGAAAAACCGCCGTAGCGCGTATCTACCTTAAAGCAGGTAACGGTACTATCACCGTAAACAAACGCGAACTCAACAATTATTTCACTACCCCTACATTGCAATACAAAGTAAAACAAGCCCTCAGCCTTGTAGGTGCTGAAGATGCTTACGATGTAAAAGTAAACGTGTATGGTGGTGGTATCACTGGTCAAGCTGAAGCCGTTCGTTTGGCTATTGCTCGCGCACTTTGCGAACTCGACGCTGAAAACCGCACCGTATTGAAACCCGAAGGGCTTTTAACACGCGACCCTCGTATGGTTGAACGCAAGAAATTCGGTCAGAAAAAAGCCCGTAAGAGATTCCAATTCTCTAAACGTTAATATCAATTTGCTCCTTAGTTTAGCATCCAAATGGCTCAGGCGGTTATTTAAAATTTACAAAACCTCTCCAAGCTATTGCTAATAGTAGGAACGTAAACTATTTAAAAAGAAATGGCAAATAACATAGAAATTAAAGATTTATTAGATGCAGGCGTACATTTCGGTCACCTTACCCGCAAATGGAATCCTAATATGGCTCCCTACATCTATATGGAACGCAACGGTATCCACGTAATCAACTTGTACAAAACCGCTGCTAAAATTGAAGAGGCTGCCGAAGCCCTCAAAAAAATCGTAGCCTCTGGCAAAAAAGTGCTTTTCGTGGCTACCAAAAAACAAGCTAAAGACGTAGTTGCCGAAAAAGCAACTTCAGTAAAAATGCCTTACATCACCGAGCGTTGGCCTGGTGGTATGCTTACTAACTTTGTAACTATCCGTAAGGCAGTAAAGAAAATGTCGTCTATCGATAAAATGAAAAAAGACGGTACTTTCGATACCCTTTCAAAACGTGAAAAACTACACGTAGAACGTATGCGCGAAAAACTCGAAAAGAACTTAGGGTCTATCGCCGATATGTCTCGCCTCCCTGGTGCTCTATTTGTAGTCGATACACTCCGTGAACACATCGCTGTAAGAGAAGCGCAAAAATTAAACATTCCTATTTTCGCAATGGTAGATACAAACTCCGACCCTCGTGAGGTGGATTTTGCTATCCCTGCCAACGACGACGCTTCTAAAGCTATCGAAAAAGTTCTTTCTTACATCACCGAAGCTGTAAACGAAGGTCTTTCTAGCAGAACTGCCGACGCTAACAAAGAAGCTGAAGCAGCTGAATAAATCAAATAAGCTTTGACAAAGTTTGGGACTTTGTCAAAGCCTTAAAATTATTTTTTAACTCACTTTCACCGGCTTCTCCCTCCCCTCGGGGGAGGGCTGGGGAGAGGATAAACATTAATAAAAATGGCAAATATTACCGCCGCAGACGTAAATAAACTCCGCCAAGCTACCGGCGCAGGTATGATGGACTGTAAAGCTGCCCTCATCGAAGCCGAAGGCGATTTCGATAAAGCAATAGAAGTATTGCGCAAAAAAGGTCAGAAAGTAGCTGCTAAACGCGCTGACCGCGATTCTAAAGAAGGCGCTGCTATCGCACAAGTGAATGCTAACCACACTGTAGGTGCTATCATCTCTCTCAACTGTGAGACCGACTTCGTAGCCAAAAACGCCGATTTCATAGCCCTCGCTAAAGATTTAGCTGATCTCGCTCTTACTGTAAATAGTAAAGACGAACTTCTTGCCCTTAACTACAAAGGTATTACCGTAGCCGAAAAACTCCTCGAACAAACAGGCGTTATCGGTGAGAAAATAGAGCTCGGGGCTTTCGAAAAAGTAGAAGCGCCTTTTGTAGGTTCTTATATTCACCACGGTAACAAAATCGCTGCAATCGTAGGCTTATCAGCAGCTATCGCCGATGCTGCCGAAGTAGGTAAAAACTTGGCGATGCAAATCGCTGCTATGGGTGCTGAAACCCTTTCTTACAAAGATTTCTCTCCTGAGTACATCGCTAAAGAAACCGAAGCACGCATCGCAATTATCGAAAAAGAAAACGAAGAGTTACACCGCTTGGGCAAACCGCTCAAACACGTACCTCAATACGTTTCTCAAGCACAACTCACTCCTGAAGTATTAGCTAAAGCTGAAGCCGATGCTAAAGCTGAACTGAAAGCTGAAGGTAAACCAGAACAAATTTGGGATAAAATCCTTCCTGGTAAGATACAACGCTTCATCTCCGATAACACTACCCTCGACCAAGAGAAAGCGCTCCTCGACCAAGTGTACATCTACGATGAAAGTAAAAAAGTATCCGATTTTGTAAAATCTAAAAATGTAGAGATTACAGCTTTCAAACGCGTAGCTTTGTAATTTATATATTTAAATGACATAGTTAAAACTCCTCTTACTATCAAGTAGGGGGAGTTTTTCTTTAACTACTAATCGCTAGAAGGAGCAGATACTAATAGTTCTATTCATCTTCTCATATTTGATGAAATGGGCTTAAAAGTATATGAAAATGAACATTATGGCAAAAATGGCGATTATTTTAGAGGTTATGCTAATGCCAAAGGTTTTATAGGGAATAGCAAAGCTCTTCACGGCACTTATTTCTATATCGTTCGTTATAGCAAGCGCGGAAAAGAAGAACAACAAAAAGGCTTTTTATATGTGAGGTAAAACTTCATTTTCTTTTGAAAATAAATCTTTTTAATAAAAATTTCTTTCGTTTTCTTTGTATGTTTCAATAATATTAACTACTTTTGTCGCTCATTAATATATTTGCGTAACTAAATAATTCATTAACACATAATTCATAACTAATTAAATATATTATGGACGTAAAAAAAATAATGACCTCCTTAGAGGCAAAACACCCAGGAGAAAAAGAGTACTTGCAAGCAGTACACGAAGTGCTTGAATCAGTACAAGAGGTGTACAACCAGCACCCCGAATTTGCCAAAGCTAAAATTATAGAACGCATCGTAGAGCCCGACCGCATTCATACCTTCCGCGTGGATTGGGTTGACGATAAAGGCGAAGTGCAAAGCAACCTCGGCTACCGCGTGCAGTTCAACGCTGCCATAGGTCCCTATAAAGGTGGTATCCGCTTCCACAAAGCTGTGAACCCTTCAATGCTTAAATTTCTTGGCTTCGAACAAACTTTCAAAAACGCCCTCACTACCCTGCCTATGGGAGGCGCTAAAGGGGGTTCTGACTTCGACCCTACCGGTAAGTCCGATGCCGAAATTATGCGTTTCTGCCAAGCCTTTATACTCGAACTTTGGAAATATATAGGTCCTGATACCGACGTGCCTGCTGGCGACGTGGGTGTAGGCGGACGCGAAATAGGCTATATGTACGGTATGTACAAGAAATTAGCCCACGAGTATAACACTGGGGTACTCACCGGTAAAGGTATCAACTGGGGAGGTTCGCTCATTCGTCCTGAAGCTACAGGTTATGGCGCGCTCTACTTTGTAGACCATATGCTTAAAAAACTCGGCAGAGACATCAAAGGACAACGCGTAGTAGTATCAGGCTTTGGTAATGTAGCCTGGGGTGCCTCACAAAAAGCGACCCAGTTGGGCGCCAAAGTTATCGGACTTTCAGGTCCCGATGGTTGTGTAGAAGTACCTAATGGTATGACTCACGAAATGATTGACTATATGCTCGAACTTCGTGCTTCTAACCGCAATATTGTAGCTCCTTTTGCCGAAAAATTTGCTAAAGAAAGTAAGTTTACCGCAGGTAAAAAAGCGTGGACTATCCCTTGTGATATTGCCTTACCTTGTGCATTCCAAAACGAATTAGACGGCAATGATGCTCAAATGCTTATCAAAAATGGTGTAAAACTCGTAGCCGAAGTATCGAATATGGGTTGTACTCCTGAGGCAATCAAAGTGTTCCAAGATGCTAAATTGCCTTTCGCCCCAGGTAAAGCAGTGAATGCAGGAGGGGTAGCTACTTCAGGTCTTGAAATGACTCAAAATGCAGCGCACCTCGCGTGGAGAGCTGAAGAAGTTGATGCTAAGTTACACCAAATTATGGAGTCTATCCACAACGCTTGCCTCAAATATGGTCAGGAAGATGGTTATATTAACTACGTGAAAGGTGCTAACATCGCAGGCTTTATGAAAGTAGCTCACGCAATGCTCGACCAAGGCGTGGTTTAATTTAATGAACAATTGATAATGAACAATCAACAAAAAAGCTGCTTCTTAAAATGAGGCAGCTTTTTTTAATCCTTTTACTTCTTATGAATAATCTTTATATATAAATACCGATTTCTTTCGCTTTTCTTCTCGCTTTTCACCCTCTAACCACTCACTTTTAACTATTCACTATCAACTATTTATATACCCTTTCTATACCAATCTTCCAAGATTCGTATAAGCTTCCTATAAGCTCTCTATAAGCTAACCCCACCCTCCTAACAGCCTTTTTTCACCAAAAACCCCCTTAGCCTCCTTCTGAAAAATTCCGTTTCCTTCCGACCCCCCCTGACCAGTCCGATTTGTACGACAAGTCAAACCTGTCAAAAAACTATTTTTTATCACTACTCATTTTCTAATTTTCTAATTCTCTAATTTTTTCATTTCCAAATTTTCTCATTGCCATTCACGCATTTCTTAACCCAAGTTCATTTTTTCATCGCTTTTTCACCGTTACTTTGCACTGTAAAACAAAAACAACTTAAAAATGAACTTAAAAATGTTTAGTATCACACTTCTTATGACGTTGACTGCCTTAAAGTCCAACGGTCAAAATCCTGACCTCCTCACATTGGTCACTGCGGCTACACAAGCCCCTTCAGGTCACAATTCTCAACCTTGGTTCTTCACTGTTGAGAACAACCGCATCATTATTACGCCCGATTTTACCAAAGCGCTCCCTGCCGTAGACGGCAAACACCGCGAACTGTTTATGAGCTTGGGCTGTGCTCTGGAAAACCTCTGCCTAAAAGCCACCGAATTGCACTATCACACTCAGGTACAACTCACCAGCGAAGGCGTCATCACCGTGCTTTTGCAAAAACGAGAAGATGTAACACCCAGCTCCTTAGCAGCTGTCATTCCTAAACGCCAAACCAACCGCTCGGTATACGACGGCAAACGCATCGACGCTCCTTTGCTCGAAAGTTTAGTAAGCAAAGCTATGGACGATACGGGCGCAAAGCTCTACACTTTCGCCAATGGTTCTCCGCTTTTTGCAACACTTACCGAAGCAGTAATGCAAGGCAATGCCGTGCAAATGGCTGACCCCGCTTTCAAAAACGAACTCCTCTCGTGGATACGCTTCAACAAAAAGCATTCTGAAAGCACTCGCGACGGACTCAGTTACGCAGTGCTCGGCGCTCCTAATCTCCCTCGTTGGGTAACCGAGCCCATTGTAAAGGCATCATTAAAAGCCGATAAGCAAAACAAAACCGACTTGAAGAAGATACAATCTTCCTCCGATATAGTGCTTATCACTTCTGAGAAAGACGATATCCGCACCTGGATAAATACAGGTCGTTTATTAGAACGTTTTTTGCTCGTCCTTACCGAAGCAGGCATCGCCAATGCTTACCTCAATCAGCCGTGTGAAGTGCCCGAACTCCGTGCGCAACTGCAAGCCGATTTACCCATAGCAAAAGCCTATCCACAAATCCTCTTGCGCATCGGCTATGCGAAGCCCGTAGCTTATTCCAAGAGAAAAGATATCAAAGAAGTTAGCAAATTTAAAAATGAGTAAATTAGTCAATGCGTAGTAGCACTCTATAAGGTATCATAAAAAGCTTGGTTGTCACTTTTAGTCACTACAATTCCCCCTCTTTGAGGAAGTCAGCGAGCTGGCGCAGGTGAGTATGTGAATAAGGGGAGGTTTATAATCAAATGGTTATAAACCTCTCCATCGTTTTTGTGATATCAGCTTTGGTATGCTACTAATTAGCAAATGACCAAATTTGCTCATTTGCTAATTATACACTACCTTTGTCCCCTCAATCACCTTTTGTTTGATTTTGAAAAAGATTTGTAAAATTTCTGAGGCGCAAGCCTTATCTTGAAAGATGCAACAAGAATCCCAAATATACGGCATTCGTGCCCTGATAGAAGCTCTCAAAGCAGGCAAAACCATCGATAAAGTCTTTTTGCAAAAAGGCTTACAAGGTGGTTTGTTTAGAGAGCTAATGCCCTTATTGCAAGCAGCCCAAGTGCCCGTGCAGTATGTGCCTGTTGAAAAACTGAACCGCCTTACCAAGAAAAACCACCAAGGGGTAGTCGCTACCCTCTCCCCCGTAGATTATCACAATTTTGAGGATTTGGTAATCTTAGTTACCGAAAGCGGAGTCACACCGCTTTTCCTCGTGTTAGACCACCTTTCTGATGTGCGCAACTTTGGCGCGATTATCCGCACGGCAGAGTGTACAGGCGTTTCGGGGATTATCATCCCTAAGCGTGGCAGTGTGAGCATCACCGCCGATACTGTCAAAACCTCGGCAGGAGCTGTGTTTCGCGTGCCTATCTGCAAGGTCGAAAACCTTGTAGATGCAGTCTACTACCTGCAAGGCAGTGGCATTAGGGTAGTGGCAGCGACCGAAAAGACTAGCCAATTGCTATACGCCGAAGACTTTACGGTACCTACCGCTATTGTTATGGGGGCAGAAGACGTCGGGGTATCGCCAGCAGTACTAAAAGTAGTAGATAGCAAAGCCAAATTGCCAATGGTAGGCGATATTAGCTCGCTAAACGTTTCGGTAGCTTGTGCTGTTTTCTTGTACGAAGCTCTCAAACAACGACTCTAATCCTCCAACCCCTATCTCCTAAAACCGATGAACCGCCAACAAACCCGAGGTGTCCTTTTTTTGCTATTGCTCATCATAGCACTGCAATTCGCCTTTCGTAATCTCAGCTTTAACCGCACTTTCGTCCCTACTGAAACTACTGTACTTCAACGGGAGATGGACTCGCTAAGAGCTCTTGTTTCCTTGCCTAAAAAAGATACCATTTACCCCTTCAATCCCAATTTTATCACTGACTACAAAGGCTTCAAACTCGGACTCACTCCAGAACAAATCGACCGCTTGCAAGCTTTTCGCGCACAGAATAAGTATGTCAATTCTGCCGAAGAGTTCCAACAAGTAACCGGTGTGCCTGACAGTCTTCTGCACAAAATAGCCCCTTCTTTTAAGTTCCCCGAATGGGTGAAAAACCGCAGAACTTCTTCTTATGTCTATGAAAAATACCCCCAAAAACACTACCCCAAACAAGATATCAATACCGCAACTGCCGAAGAACTGATGAAAATCTACGGTATAGGCGAAGGCTTTTCCAATCGCATCTTGAAATACCGCAACAAGTTGCACGGCTTTACCTATATCAGCCAAGTGGCAGAAGTCTACGGACTCGAAAAGGAAGTATACGAACGAGTAGCCGAGCGCTTTGAAGTACAAACAACACCCGTGATAGAGAAGAAGGACATCAATACTCTCAATATGTACGAACTCAGCAAAATTCCTTATGTGAAATACGGAGAAGGCAAGAAGATTGTAGGCTTGCGTTCCGAGCTCGGTACGCTCAAATCTTTTGACGACCTTTTGCAAATAGAGGGTTTCGATAAACAACGCATCGCCCGATTGCAGTTGTATCTCTATATCGAACAGTAGCCTTCAAGATGATTAAAAAGAATTTCGTTCTTCTTTAACACTTTTTTTTCAATAAGTAAACTCCCTCTTTTTACTAACTGAGATCCAACTAACTAACGCTCTTCTTTCGTCTTTCCTTCGTCTTAGGTTCGTCTTAGCTTCGCTTTACCTTCGGTTGAGGTTCGCTTGTTCTTCAGAAAACGTAAAACACTTATTTATTTGTTTTACAGCTGATTAATATGTTTTATGGTATAAAATACCTAAAAGTATTTTCCTTGTTTAATACTGAAAAAAATGCAGCCATATAACAAACTTTAACATTTTTTCTTCAATCTTATTGCCACTATACACCATTTTTATTCAATAACACTTCTCTAACAATTAACATTCTTCTTTTCACCCCCTCATTAAAAAAATCGTAATTCGTAATTCGTAATTCGTAATTATTTTGTATCTTTGCCCCTTGGTATTAGAATAAGCATATAACGAATGAATTTTAACTATTCTGAAACACAACGAATGGTAGCCGATGCGGCTAAAGAGTTTGCCGAAAAATATATCCGTCCACACGTGATGGAATGGGACGAAAGTCAGGAATTTCCTGTGGAGGTATTCCGCAAAGCAGGCGAACTTGGCTTTATGGGCGTTTTAGTACCCGAAGCCTACGGTGGCTCAGGTCTCGACTACCACGATTATATCGCGATTGTGGAAGAAATCTCAAAAGTCGACCCTTCTATAGGGCTCTCAATAGCAGCTCATAACTCTCTTTGTACCAATCATATCCTTAGCTTTGGTAGCGAACAGCAAAAACAACGCTGGTTGCCCAAATTGGCTTCAGGTGAATGGATAGGTGCTTGGGGCATTACCGAACACAATACCGGTTCTGATTCCGGAGGTATGGCTACTACCGCTGTAAAAGACGGCGACGAGTGGATACTGAACGGTACTAAAAACTTTATTACTCACGGCAAAACAGGACAGATAGCCGTAGTCATTGCTCGTACCGGCGAAAAAGGTAACAAACACGCCATCACAGCCTTTGTAGTCGAACGTGGTACGAAGGGTTTTAGCAGTGGTAAAAAAGAAAACAAACTCGGTATGCGCGCCAGCGAAACCGCCGAAATGATATTTCAAGATTGTCGTATTCCCGATGCCAATCGTTTGGGTGATGTAGGCGACGGCTTTATTCAAGCAATGAAGATATTAGACGGCGGACGTATTTCTATCGGTGCTCTTTCTTTGGGTATTGCCAAAGGCGCTTACGAAGCCTCCCTCAAATACGCCAAAGAACGTATGCAGTTCGGTAAACGCCTCATCGACCTACAAGCCGTTGGTTTCAAACTCGCCGATATGGCTACCGAAATAGAAGCTTCCGAACTGCTCTTGCACAAATCGGCTTTCCAAAAGAACAACGGTCAGCGTGTAACGCTATCGGGGGCAATGGCAAAGATGTACGCCTCCGAAGTATGTGTGCGCGTAGCTACCGAAGCCATTCAAATTCACGGCGGTTATGGTTATACGAAAGATTTTCCGGTCGAAAAATTCTTCCGTGACTCTAAATTGTGTACCATAGGCGAGGGAACAACCGAAATACAGAAATTAGTCATCAGTCGACAAATAGATAAGAACTCATAATAAAAAACGAACGAATATGTTATCCAATTCCAGCAAGTATGCCATCAATGCAGTAATATACCTTGCCATACACTCGTCGGCAAGCCATAGAATAGCGCCCAAAGACGTGGCAGAAGCGCTACATATTCCTACGCCCTTTTTGGCAAAAATATTGCAAACTTTAGCCCGCAAAAAGGTAATTAGCTCCAACAAAGGTCCTGGGGGAGGCTTTTGGCTCTCCGATGAGGAAAAACAAGCTCCTTTAATGACTGTTGTAGAGCAAATAGGTGAAGCCGATAAGTTTATCGCCTGTGCGATGGGCTTCAAAGAGTGTTCATCAGAGAAACCCTGTCCGTTACACGCTTCCGTACAGCCTTTCAGAGATAATTTTATGCGAGAACTTAGCGAGAACTCCATAGCCTCCTTTGCTCAAAAAATTGCTGATAAGACTGCTTTCTTATCACCTACGGAGTAATGATGCTAGTCGCACGAGCAATTATTTATTTACAAAATTATTATAGTTAATAAACTTAAAAAATAATTATATATGGAGAACGGAAAACTCTTTAACATTTTAGGTTGGGTAGCAATGGCTGCCTCTATTAGTATGTATGTGTCATACATACCACAAATCAGTGATAACCTTGCAGGACACAAGGGGAATCCTATACAGCCTTTGGTAGCAGCAATTAACTGCTCGTTATGGGTGATATATGGCTTTTTCAAAAAACCCAAAAGAGACTATCCTATATTATTAGCGAACTTACCAGGTATTGTCTTTGGTTTATTTGCCTTTGCAACTGCTTTGTAATTAGGTTGTCACACACTTTACCAAAGTTTCTTGCCCGTGTGGCTCGAAACTTTGGCAAAGTTGAAAAATACTTATTACATTTTACGTCAAATCCTAATACTTAAAAAATAATAACAAATGAGAACAGGAACTTTAACCATTGAACCTCCTAAAGGAATATCCTTAGAAGAAGCTAAATTAGCACTTAAAAGTTTAAAATTTAAGATACTAAAAGTAACAGATGATACTGAAATGACAGAGCAAGAGTTCTTTAGTATGGTTGATAAGGCTCGTGCTGAGAAAAAGACAAAAGTTAGTAAAGAACAAATGCGTAAAATGCTTTTAGAATAATGGAAGAAGATGCAGTTTTATATGAGCTTTCTTACTCTGATACTTATTTTAAGCATATTAAGAAACACAAAAAAGCAAAGCAGGTAAAAATTCTTAAAAGAATTGCTGAACTTTTAGAAGAGATAGCACAAGATCCTACTCGTGGAGTAGGAAATCCTGAAGCTCTTAGGCATTATGGAGAAAGTGATGTTTGGTCTCGTAGAATAGATGCAAAACATAGACTAATGTACGAGATTTTTGAAGAGAAAAAGCGCATAGAAATTTTGTCAGCTTATGGACATTATAAAGATAAAGATTAACCTCCTACTCCCTTGTTAATTGTCAATTGTCAATTGTTAATTGAAAAGATATGTTACAACTAAACACTATTAGAGAAGAAAAAGACCGCGTGCTCACCGGTCTTAAAAAGCGCAACTTTAAAGAGTTGTCTCTCATAGACGATATTATCGCCTTAGACGAAAAACGCCGTAGCACTCAGCTTTCATTAGATGAAACACTGGCGAAATCCAATAACCTTTCTAAGGAAATAGGCAACCTCTTTAAAGCAGGTGAAACCGACAAAGCCAATACTCTTAAAGAGCAAACCGCTACCCTTAAAGAAGATATCAAAACCCTTACCGATACCCTCAACACTACCGTAGAGGAGCTTAACGATTTGCTCTACCGCGTGCCTAATATCCCTAATGAGTTGGTGCCCGAAGGTACTTCCGAAGCCGACAATCTAGTCGTATTCGAGGCAGGTACTATTCCTGATTTAGGTAAAGACGCTCTTCCTCACTGGGAACTCGCCAAGAAGTACGACCTCATCGATTTCGAGTTAGGCGTAAAGCTCACCGGTGCAGGCTTCCCTGTGTACAAAGGCAAAGGAGCAAAACTGCAACGCGCTCTCATTACCTACTTCCTCGACAAGAACACCGAGGCAGGCTATAACGAATACCAAGTGCCTCACGTAGTAAACGAAGCCTCAGGCTATGGCACCGGTCAGTTACCCGATAAAGAAGGACAGATGTACCACGTAGGGGTAGATAACCTCTACCTTATCCCTACCGCTGAGGTGCCTGTGACTAATATTTTCCGCGATACCTTGCTCAACGAAAGCGATTTGCCTATCTGCTGTACCGCCTATACCCCTTGCTTCCGTCGTGAAGCTGGTAGCTATGGTGCTCACGTACGCGGGCTCAACCGCTTGCATCAGTTCGACAAGGTGGAGATTGTACGCATCGAGCACCCCGACCACTCTTATAAAGCGCTCGAAGGAATGATAGAACACGTAAAAGGCATTCTCAATGAGTTGAAACTCCCTTACCATATCTTGCGCCTTTGTGGTGGCGATTTAGGCTTTACCTCAGCAATTACTTACGATTTCGAGGTATATTCCACCGCTCAAGAAAAGTGGTTAGAGATAAGCTCAGTGTCTAACTTCGAAACCTTCCAAGCCAACCGTCTTAAATTGCGTTTCAAGGACACCGACGGTAAAAACCGCTTAGCACATACCCTCAACGGTAGTTCACTTGCCCTCCCGCGCGTATTAGCCGGTATTTTAGAAAACTACCAAACCCCCAACGGTATTGTGGTACCCGAAGTCCTCAGAAAATACACAGGCTTCGATATTATTAATTAGTGCGAACTACATATTATACAACTTTGCCAAAGTTTCAAATTTTGGTAAAGTTTTTTTTATTATCTCCTAATCTCTAGTGTAGTTATTCCTCTAAAAAAAATATTTTTATCCCTAAACTCATAATTATTTTGTATATTTGTACTGGAAAAAGCTTATATAAAAAAGGTAAGGTTAATAGACTAGAGTATGAAACAAATAAATCAATTAATACATTCAACAAAAACGATAGAATCATTAAAATCTATCTTAAAAGAAGGTCTTTATGCTTCATATAGTAAAGAAGTTTTTAATAAAGAAAATATACTTATTCCTATGATTAGTTTTTCAAATATCTTATTTAGAGATATTGGAAACGGTGAAGTAGTCAGCTACGGAGATTATGGAATAGTTATTAGCAGAGATTTAGGAATGAATAAATATGATTTAAATCCTGTTATGTATCTGTCTGAAGATAGTAAAATAGGACAAGGGTTTCATTACAATCTTAATGCAGGTGTAGTTCCTCAAGTTATTAAGGGAATAAAACAGTTTAAAAAAGACAACCCTTGTTATGATATTAAGGTTAATCCTTGCTCTAAAGAAGTAGAAGACTTAATGGCTAATGTAAATGAAAAAACTTCAGATGATTTATTATCTGCTATCCAAAACTTATTTGGAAGTATATTTGAAAACACTTTAAGACAAATATACTTACTTAAACCATACAAAGTAAGAGATAAAAATAATAAAGAAAGGATAGCTTATAACGAAAGGGAATGGCGAAAAAATTTTTTTGAAACCCCTTTTATTAGGGAATGTAAACCTAATGGAGAAAAAAGAGAAGATTATATAGAGATAATTAATAAACCTAAACCTCATTTTTATGACGAGTATCACACTTTGAAAATATTTATACAAGACATTCAGAATATTATAGTGAAAGAAGAAAGAGAAATAAAATTAATAGAAGATTTTATAAAACAAGAGTACTCTTATGATGTAACTAAAGGTATTGTTTCTACTCTTGAAAAATTGAAAAAGAGAGAATTGGAAATAATGTGATTTCGAGATCTCTCGAGAGGGACAAAAGGTTTTGCCTTGAGGATTTGTTTGCGAAATGCTTTTATAAGTATGTTCAAAAGAGGTATTGATTATTAGTCTAATTCACTTTGCTAAAGTTTTTTATTGTCTGTCGTGTTATGGCTCGTGCTACGACCTTCTAGAGTATTTATTTGAAAAGATTATTTTGTATTTTAAATATTATTCATAACTTTGCGCAAATAATTTTACTCAATGAAAGAAACTACTGTAATTACCCTCACTAAAACGCAACTCCCCTCTTGGATAGCCGATTTTAATACCAACGAAACCCTTAAAAAACAGCACATCATCATTACCCTCCCCGAAGAGGAACACTGGTTAAAGAAAGACCTCAAACCACTCGTCGTCTTTGCCCAACAGCACAATCAGCAACATCACAAATCAGTGGTGGTGGTGCAACGTGCCTTAGCGCTCGAAGATTTTGAACTCACCCTGCATATCGCTCCTACCCTCCAAGAGGCGTACGACCTTATTGAACTCGACGAAATAGAACGCGACTTATGGAAGTAACTATCTTGGGTTGTCACAGTGCGACCCCTCGCTCCAACGCCCGTCCTTCGGCACAACTGCTCGAAATGCGCGGTCATCTGTTCCTCATCGATTGTGGAGAGGCTACCCAAATCGCCCTCCGCAATGCCAATGCTAAGTTCTCCCGCATCAAGCACATCTTCATCTCTCACCTCCACGGCGACCATTTCTACGGACTCTTCGGACTCATCTCTACTTTCCAACTCCTCGGTCGCGAAGCCGAAATGCACATCTACGGTCCTAAGGGCATCAAAGAAGCCGTTTTGCTCATCCTCAAACTCGGCGGTGCTTATACCCCTTTTCCCTTGTATTTTCACGAGCTATCTTCCAAAACCTCCGAACTCTTATACGAAGACGACAAAGTGCTCGTGCGTACCATTCCGTTGCAACACCGCGTCTATACCAATGGTTTTCTCTTTCAAGAAAAAGAAGGCGAACGTCGCCTAAATATCGACGCAATTGCTGAGTATCCCGAGATACAAACGTGCGACTATCAGAACATCAAAAACGGCAAAGATATAACATTAGAAAACGGCAAAACTATTGCCAATACTGAGCTCACCTTCGACCCTCACCGCCCGCAAAGCTATGCCTATTGTAGCGATACTCTTTATTTCGAAGCTTTGGCTACCGAAATACAAGGCGCAAGAGTTGTGTATCACGAATCTACCTTTTTAGAGATAAACGAAGAACTCGCAGTTAAAACAATGCACTCCACCGCCTATCAAGCAGGACTCACAGCTAAGAATGCCCACGCCGATGCCCTCATTTTAGGGCACTACTCCTCTCGCTATCCCGATGTCAATCTCTTCAAGCAGGAAGCACAAGAAGTCTTTAAGAACGTCTTTTTAGCCGAAGATGGCAAAAAGTTCATTTTCGATAATTGACAAACTGAAGAAAACATCACTACACCCCCATTATTTTGGAAAGCTCTCGATACTTTTCCCGTCTCCACATTCCCCCTTCCCGTCGCTACAATTCCCTTTTCCCGTCACCACATTCCTCCTCTCCTTGGGAGAGGGACGGGGTGAGGATTCTCTTTTCTTTCGTCTCGAAACCTCGTTTTTACCATTTTTACACTCGTTGTATTATACTATAAGTCAATCACTTATATACCCTTTCTATACCAATCGTCCAAGATTCGTATAAGCTTCCTATAAGCTCTCTATAAGCTAACCCCACCCTCCTTACACCCTTTTTTCGCCAAAACTTCTCTCAGCTCTCTTCCGTTCTTTTCCGATATCTTCCGAATCCTCCTAATAACCCCAACCTATCGTTTTTGAGGTGCACACTTTGCCAAAGTTTCAAAATTTGCCAAAATTGATGTTCTAAAAAGTTACCTCACAAGGCGTAGCCTTGATTTTGTTTAAATTTTGTTTAATTTCTGAGGCACAGCCTCATTCCTCTAACTCAACCTCACACCCCATTTTCTAATTTTCTAATCTGCTAATTTTCTATGCCTGTCGTGCTACGACTTGCTAATTTGCTAATTACGTCGTATCTTTGCACTTTGTATCAAAAGTTTGTAAGGCTCCTGCCACCAAAAATGTATATCCAGCATTATAATATAGTAACCCCTTTAGGCTTCGACCTCCCTACCACCGCCCGTTTGTTACTGCGCGAACGCTCAGCTATTGCCCGTTATCCTATGTACGGACAGCTCACCGATGTTTGCCTTTCTAAGATTGGCGACGGAGCTATCGAAAACCGATTTCAGCAGGTGGTAGAACGCAATGACTTTTCACGCTTAGAAAAGCTTCTGCTCTTGGCAATAGCACCTATTTTCCATAAAATCAAAATCACCCCTCGAACCGCTCTTATCCTTTCCTCTACCAAAGGCAATATTTCGGCGCTTGCCAATGGCGATAGCGCTCCTCTGCTTTCAACTTTGGCTCAAAAAATGGCTAATGCCATAGGGGTAACCACTACTCCCATAGTCGTTTCCAACGCTTGTGTCTCAGGAGCAATGGCACTCTCGGTAGCCGATAGACTCCTAAAAGCTAATGCTTACGGTAGTGCCATAGTATTAGCAGGCGATGAGATAAGCGAATTTGTGCTTTCGGGCTTTCATTCCTTTCAAGCGATGAGTGCACAACCTTGCAGACCTTATGATGCTCAACGCGATGGTATTACCTTGGGTGAGGCTACCGCAGTGGCTTATGTAACCCGTGAGGCAACAGGCGCTAAAGCACAACTTTTGGGTAGCAGTTCTATCAACGATGCCAACCATATTTCAGGACCTTCACGCACAGGCGAAGGGCTTTATTTAAGCGTCCTAAACGCCCTCGATGAGGCAAAGTTACGCCCTGAACAGATAGACCTCATCAACGCTCACGGCACCGGTACCCTTTATAACGACGAGATGGAGAGCAATGCCTTTATGCGCGCCGGACTCTTGTCTTCTCCGCTAAACAGCTACAAAGGTTATTTCGGTCATACCTTAGGCACTTCAGGTTTGCTCGAAACCGTACTCACCATCGAATTTGCTCGCCATAAAATCCTCTTAAAGAGCCTAAATTATGAAACCTTAGGCGTTTCACAGCCCATCAATGTACTAAAACAAACCCAACACACAGAAGTAAAACACGTCCTAAAAACTGCCTCAGGTTTTGGCGGAAGCAACACAGCATTAGCAATAAAAGTGATTAACGATTAGATATTTCCAAAATATCATAAGAAGTGTTTACAAATCGCGTTAGTATATTGGCAAATTATTTGTATCTTTGCAGAAAATAATGAATATTATGGGAACAGATGTTTTAGAAAAGAAAAAAAAGCAAACTACCTTAGATGTAGGTAATAAAAAAATAGGTTTTGCTCTTATAATAGAAGAAAAAGAAGATGCTCATCAAGAAGAAAACCTAACTACTCTTATAAAAGAAGCCCAAAAAGTGGGAGCCGACCTTTATAAAAAAGGGTTAATTGCTCCTTGTGACCCTATCCGATAAAATGAAAAAGGTAATTTGCGATACGAATGTAATAAGCCGTTACATTCTTAATAGTAGTGCAGAAATAACGATAACCATTGATGAAATGGCCCGCTTTCTATGAGGGTATCGAAAGGGCTAAGCGAATGAAGCTAAAAGCAGTAATAAATAGCATTCCAGTAATTAACATCAACGATGATATTTGTAACGTCGCAATGAAACTTGTTTTCCAAAAACCTCATTCAAAAGTTGCCGACACACTGATAGGAGCTACTGCTATTTATTATGATATGAGTATCTATACCTTGAATAAGAAAGATTTTGAACTCATAGGAGCTCCCTTATATAGTATCACTTAAAATATGAAAACTTGTACGATAGAAAATAATACCATAACTCTCAACGACTCTGTGCTTTTCTCCGATAAAAGTACTTCTTTCGTCGATTTCTCAAAAAAAGCCCTCAAAGTCCTGCAAATGGATTATCCCAAGTTCTTCAAAATGGATAACCTCAGCAAGCTCGCTTTTTTAGCAGCCGAAGTCCTCTTGCGTCCGTTTTCGCAGTCGGAGAAAAATAGCGTTGCCCTTGTATTCGCCAATCGTTCTGCCAGCCTCGATACCGACCTTAAACATCAAGCTACTATCTCGAACCCACACGAATATTACCCCAGTCCCGCTGTGTTTGTTTACACCCTACCCAACATCTGTTTAGGTGAGATAAGCATACGCCACCAGCTGAAAACCGAAAACAGTTTTTTTGTATTCGATAGCTACGAGCAAGCTGAACCTTTCCTACGACAGTATAGCCAAGCTCTATTAGCCCAAGGCAAAGCCCAAAGTGTACTAATGGCGTGGGTAGAGTTCTTAGAGGGCGATTATAGAGCCATAGCAACTTTAATAGATTAGTAAAATTTGCCAATTTCCAAAATTTGCTCATTTGCTAATTCTTCACTATCTTTGCCCCCTAATAATAACTTTTTATAATGGACGCACTTATTTTAGAACTCAAGAACAAGATTATTGAAGTACTCAACTTAGAAGAAGTAACCCCCGAGGATATCGATGAAAACGAGCCCCTTTTTGGCACAGGCTTAGCCCTCGACTCTATCGATGCTCTCGAACTTATCGTACTACTCGACAAGAATTACGGTATCCGCTTAGACGACCCTAAAAAAGGAAAAGAAATCTTCCAATCGGTGAAAACAATGGCTGATTACATCACCGCTCACCGCACCAAATAGCGATGCCGAAAAAAGTAGTCATCACGGGAATGGGTATCAACTCTTCGATAGGTAACACTGTCGGAGAGCATTTTTATGCCCTTACTCATCGCCAAGCTGGTATCAGCAGGATTGAAAATGTAGAAACTATTCACGCCGACCATATCAAAGTAGGCGAAATCAAACGCACGAACGCTGAGCTTATTAGCGCTTTGGGATTACCCGAAGTAAACGCCTATTCACGCACCTCTCTCTTGGGGATTATCGCCTTGCAAGAAGCCATTGCCAATGCCGGTCTTACCCCTTCAGCCCTCACTCACTGCGGACTCATTATGGCATCTACTGTTGGGGGTATGGATATGACCGAAAACTATTTTTTCCGCTATGGCGATGATGAACCCCTGCGACGCTATATCACTACTCACAACATAGGCGAAGTAACTCACCAAATCGCCGATTATGTAGGCATAAAAGGCGTTGTAACCAGCGTGAGTACTGCCTGCTCTTCTTCGGCAAATGCCATTATAACAGCTATCAACCTGCTTCGTACAGGCAGAGCCAACTGTCTCATTGCCGGTGGTGCCGATGCCCTCTCTAAATTCACTATCAATGGTTTTAATACTCTGATGATTCTCTCCGATACCGATTGCACTCCTTTCGACCAACATCGCAAGGGATTAAACTTAGGGGAAGCAGGTGCTTTTTTGGTTTTAGAAACTGAAGAAAATGCCCTACAACGCGGGGCTACTATATTAGCAGAAATCAAAGGGTGGGGCAATACCAATGACGCTTATCACCAAACAGCCTCTTCCGCCGATGGTGAAGGCGCGTTTTTAGCAATGCAAAAAGCCCTACAAGTAGCAGGATTAACCCCTGCTGATATCGATTATATCAATGCACACGGCACTGCTACCGTAAACAACGATCTCTCCGAAAGTCGTGCCTTAATGCGTATCTTTGATGAGCACGTCCCCGATTTTAGTTCTACCAAAGCCTTTACGGGGCATACTTTGGCAGTAGCTTCGGCAGTAGAAGCGGTATTTAGTGTGTTAGCCTTACAACACGGGGTGGTATTCCCTAACCTCAACTTCAGCACTCCAATGGAAGAAGTGCCTATCCGCCCACAAACCAAACTGAAATACAAACCTATACAGCACGTGCTTTCTAACTCCTTTGGCTTTGGAGGCAACTGCTCAACACTTATTTTAGGTAAGAGGTAAGAGTTGTCTTATCCTTAAAATAGAGTTGCAGAAAAACGGTGAAACTATATGATAGAACAAAGAAAAGCAATAGTTTGGCACAGTGATTGTTTTTCGTTTTTTACTCAGTTGAAAAGTTAAACTTTATTAATTATTTGGTTGTTAGGTTCTTATTCTATAGATTTGTACTCTAATCTTAAAAAATCATATTATGAAACAGGCTCTTAAAAACAACTTGATAGTCGTATCGCTTTACATTTTAGCGGGATTTATCTTCAACGGATACCTACCTTATATGTTGGTTGTATTCCTAACTCTATCGGCGACAGTTTCTTACTTTTTGTTCAGAAGAAAAAGTAAAGAGGAAACACGTAAGGGATTATTGCTTATGCACGCTCCTTTTCTGTTAATTTTAATGGTAGCTGCTTTGTTTCTCAGCAATATAAGGGTAGTACTTCCTTATTTGCTTTTTGTACCTGCTGTTGTATATTTAACGTATTGCGCTATATTTTCAGAAAGAAAAGTGCTGTTTTTTGCAGGAATCATAGCCTTATCTGTTATTAGCGTAGTTACCTACAACGGAATTTCAGGGACAAATGAAATATTTGATGTAAGCTACTACTCGAGATTCATTACACAAAAATAAAATTAAGAAAAACCCGATTTTAGGTAATAAATCGGGTTTTTCTATTGCTTTTTATAAGGGGACAATCCAAAAAAAATGGTTATTAGATTACAAAACCTATCCCCTGACACCTGACGCCTATTACCTGACACCTGATTATGTTACAATTATTCTATCATTCTTCATTAGAAGCGGGTACTGACGAGGCGGGGCGCGGCTGTTTGGCGGGTCCTGTAACGGCAGCAGCTGTGATATTACCCCCCGACTTCAAAAACGACCTCCTCACCGACTCTAAACAACTCACCGAAAAACAGCGCAACCTCCTGCGACCTATCATTGAGCGCGAGGCAGTGGCGTATGCTGTTTGTCACGTACTCCCTGCCGAAATAGACGAACTGAATATTCTTCGCGCTTCTATCACAGCTATGCACCGCGCTATTGCTCAGCTCTCCCCTACCCCTGAATTTATTGCAGTAGACGGCAATAAGTTTGTGCCTTACCAGAAAATTCCTTATGCTTGTGTGGTGAAAGGCGACGGCAAAATACAAACCATCGCAGCAGCTTCGATACTTGCGAAAACCTACCGCGATGCCTATATGGAAGATCTTGCCCAACAGTTCTCTGAGTACCATTGGCAGCAAAACAAAGGTTATCCCACCCCCGAACACCGCAAAGCTATCGCCGAACACGGCGCTACTGAGCACCACCGCAAAACATTTCAGCTACTACCCGTGGAACAGTTGAGTTTGTTTTAGGGGAGGAACTCATATTAGCAAGGTATCGGACAAGGCGGACTTGTCGGACGGGGCAGACGAGGTAGACTTGCAAAAGAAATCAGATGATATTACAATGGGGTGTGAACTATAAAGGCGCTGAAAGTTTGGTTTAGGTGGCAAAAGTCTATTTAATTTGCTTATATTTCTCTTTTAAATCTATAATTTCAAAAGTTAAATCATCTATTTTTCTTAATTCAATTTTACCAAGAGTTCTACCAAAAGTACTATTCGATTCTAATTCTCCTGAAAGATATAATCTATCATTAAAATATTCTGATAAATAATTAATGAACTTTATAAAAAGCTTATTTTCACAACTATTTTTCAGCTTTATTTCTTTATCATATATAGCTTCACAGTTATTGCCATTAGCAAAATATTTGCCTAAAAAAACAGCTTTTATAGCTTCTTTAGGATAATACGTAAATCTATTGCTTCCTTCAATATTTTTTAAAGTAGGGAAGAAATTACTAATTGGTACTTTCATAGCTTCTTTATATATTCGTAATCGCCATTCATTCTCATATTTCCACACATCTCTTTTTATATTACTTATATATGAAAGAGGAATATCAGTTTGATAAAAATCTTTAGCTGAAACATCTATAGCTTCTAACTTTTTAACATATTGAATAGGTTTTAAAGAAAACCTCTCTATATCCTCATTAAGATTTTTAATGTTATCTTTAAGTTTTTGAGTATCTAATTCTATAGCAAAGCCTTTTTCACTCGAATAATGTGCCCACATCAATATATTTAAAGGTGATGAAGTTAGAGAAACAAGTCCTATTCTTTTGGTTTTGAAAATATAGTATCTCTGTCTAATATGTTCAAATCCCTTCAAATTATCTGCGTAGTAATTATCAGGATTGTTTTCTTCACCTTCCCATCTTACCTCGTTCCAAAGTTTGTTATATTTTTCTTTGTCTATATTTTTAAAATTTAGCAACAGAGAAGAACCATCAATAGAATCATTAAAATTATAAGGATGTGAAGCATATAAATATGCTTTCATAAAAGATTCGTAATGATAATTTTCACATCCATAATATTTGAATAGCCGTTTAGGTTCTATTATCTTTTCAGGAACAACAATTCCATTTGCTGTATAAATAAAATCTTTATATTTATACATTTTGTTATTTTCTTTCATAACATTCTACTTTAAACCATTTCTAGTGCAAATATATAAAATAATTGCAAGTTATAAAAAGGAATAATTTTTAGGAGGACAATTATGATAAGAAGAAAAAAACATAACATAGCACTAAATATTTAACTTACTACTGGAACTTACAATAGCACTCTAATAAAAATCCCTACAAAAGAAAGTAAACTTTTGTAGGGATTTTCTTATGTTATTACATTTTATGTATCCAGAATTCGGGATTGAGGCGGGTAGTGTTTTTATATATAAAAAACTTCATTTCAGTCTTGCCATTGCTATCGGTGAAGATTTTGCCAAGAGGCTCTTTGGCTTTTACCTTATCTCCTTTCTTTACATACACATCAGTGAGATTGTAATAAATAGTGATGTAGTTACCGTGTCGCACTTGCACCACTTTGTTACTTCCTGGTATCGATTGTATGGCTGATACTTCGCCTTCAAACACACAACGGGCTTCTGAACCTTTTTCAGTAGCAATGGTTACCCCATTATTGTAATGTTGCAACTCAGGATATACAGGGTCGTAATACACCCCAAAACCTTGTGATTTGTAGCCCTTTGCCACTGGCCAAATAAGATTACCCTTGTTGGCTTCGAAGCTATCGGCTACTTTACGTGATTCGGGAGTAAGTACAAAAATAATTTCAGTATTGGAACCTGAGGAAGGAGAAGAAGTAGTTTTAGGAGCGTTTTTTCCTCTGTTTAAAGCAGCTAAACGCTCTTTCTCACGTTTATTTGCCTCTATAATAGCCAAACGAATCAGGCGCTGTATTTCGCGGTCGATAGCGTTAGCTTGTTTTTGTTTTTCGCGTATCTGTGCTTCGTAGTTGCGTTCTGCAGCACGGATATTGGTAGCCAACACTTCCAATTCCTTTTTCTCAGTCTCCAAAGTAGCTTGCTCTTGGCGTTGCTCTTCCAATACTTGGTTTTTAGTATTGCGTTGGGCTACCAAAGTATTGTTGATAGTCTTTATTTTATCAGTTTTTTCTCGTATGAGGCTCACCTGCTCTTTGCGATAGTTGGCATACTGTTTCATATAAGCCAATCGCTTGTAGGCTTGCGAAAAACTTTCGGAAGAGAGCAAAAACAGCAATCGGTTTTGTGCCGATTTACTTTTGAACGACTGTTTGATAATCTTAGCGTATTCGCCTTTGTGGTATTCCAATTCTTTTTTGAGGGTACGCAGTTGTTCCTCGTTGTCAGCTATTTCTTTGGAAAGCAAATTCGCCTGTTGCTGATTGATTTGTATTAGGCGTGTGCGCGCTAATATCTTCTCATTAGCAACTTCTATCTGCTGAATGGTAGTTTTGTGTTGCTGACTTTGTTGTTGGCGTAAAGCGGACATCTGCTTGATTTGTTCGAGCAGTGCCTTCTTGCGTTGTTCTAATTCTTTTTGCTTAGTTTGCGCTGTAAGGAGTAGCGGAAAGCAAAGCAAAAGCAGTGTAATTTTTAGTATATTCATAGGTCGTAGCACGACGGACAGTTTAACGTATTTTTAACTTTGCCAAAGGTGTGAGCCACACAGGCAAGAACTTTGGCAAAGTTTGCGACACATTTGTTACTTGTTTATTGTTATTTCTTTCATTCCCGATGGGATTTTAAAAGGGAAAGACAGTTTTTTATCTAAATCCAATCCTTTGAACTCTAAAATGATTTGGGTGCTATTCTCTCCCTCGCTGGCAACTATCTTAATGGAGAGAGGCAATAAGAGTTCCCCCACTTGCTGATAGCTGTAAGTTGCTATTGCCTTTTGGTTTGCTCCCAAATGATTTACTTCGGTAACCTCCACACGGTAATTATCAGGAAAAAAGCGGTAAATCACTTCTACGGGCGACTCGCCGGTGACTTCAATATTATAGCGGTTGTTGTCCTCAGGGAGGAGCTTGATAAAACCTTCGCTTTTAAAGTTGAGACTGTAAAGCGCATTGCCTAATAATAGGTTCTGTAATTCGTTAAAACCTACATCAATGCCTAACAGTTTGCTGATATAACTAAAATCACCGCTGAAAAAAGAACTGTCTAAACGGTTATAATATTCGGCTTTTTCGGGGGTGATGAGTGCTTTGGCTACTCCCAAAGGAGCGGATATCCATATTGTTTTGTCTTTCTCCATACGGAAAGATAGAGGCAAACTCTGCTCATTCTTACCGTCTTTATAAGTTACTTGCAGGTTAGCGCTAAGTGTTTTAAAATCAGGAAACGATTTTAGGTGGCGGTTGACAATTTCTTTGGCTTGTTTATCAACGCTTGTTCTGCCAGCGGGGGTTACCACTGCTTGTTTGGTTTTACAGCTCACCAATAGCAAGACTGTAAGGATTAAGATGATTTTTTTCATAATATATTATTTCTCAATGAGACTATTTGCTTAATTACCTCCGGTGCTTCCGAAGCCTCCGGCACCTCTTTCAGTTTGTGAAAGCTCGGTTACAGTTTCAAAAGTGGCTTTCTCATACTTGGCAAATACCATTTGGGCAATACGGTCGCTGTGGGCAATGGTAAAGGGTTCATTGGATAGGTTTACGATAGGTACTTTCACCTCGCCACGATAATCACAATCGATAGTACCTGGGCTATTGATTACTGTAATGCCGTGCTTGATTGCCATACCGCTACGCGGACGCACTTGTGCTTCATAACCTTCGGGTATTTCTAAGAATAAGCCGGTAGGCACGAGGGTGCGCTCTAAGGGTTGTAAGGTGATGTTACTGTTAGGCAAATTAGCTCTTAGGTCTACGCCTGCGGCTCCTTCGGTTTGATATGAAGGGAGCTCGTTATTTGATAGGTTTTTTATCTTTACTGTCATTTTTTTAGTGGGTTTCAACTTTGGTAAAGTTTGCGGTGTTTATTACTAATTACTTGTTGCGCCACAATTCTTGCGGTGTATTCATTCTTGATGTTTTCTTTTATTATTGGGTGCAAAGATACGACGTAATTAGCAAATTAGCAAGTCGTAGTAGGATAAGAGTTAAAAATTAGAGAATTAGGAAATTAGAAAATGAGAGAATGGGTAAATACCAATAATGCCACTAATCAACTTTGGCAAAGTTTTAAACTTTGCCAAAGTGTGCACCTCAAAAACGATAGGTTGGGGTTATTAGGAGGATTCGGAAGATATCGGAGAAGAACGGAAGAGAGGAGGGAGGATTTTTGGTGAAAAAAGGGTGTAAGAAGGGTGGGGGTAGCTTATAGAGAGCTTATAGGAAGCTTATACGAATCTTGGACGATTGGTATAGGAAGGGTATATAAGAAGTTGATTAATAGTATAATACAGCGATGTAAAAAACGGTAAAAACAGGGTTTCGAGGCGAAAGAAAAGAGAAGAGATGCTAGGACTTAGGCCTTAGGCAATAGGGGGAGTATGATGGAAAGGAGAAAGAAATGACGAATGACGAGAGACGAATGACGGAGGAAATGTGATGAAAATCTCTTGCTGGCTACCTTCAAAGGGGGAGTTAGAGACGGGAAAAGTTGTTTGACAGGGCGGATAGGGGAGGGGGATATTTATGGAATGGACTTTTTGTTATCGGGGGAAAGATAGTGCTTAGGGGAGGGTTGCTTGCTGATTATTGAAAAGAATAAAATGTTTAACTTGCAGAAAGACAACAAACCGGCGGAGAAAAGTTACTTTTGTAACTTAATTGTAATAGTAGTTTCTTGTTAGTTCAGAAATAATTATTACTTTTGTCACTTGTAATTTGTTATACAGGATATGCCATTAGCTTTATTCAATTCTATTACTTCGTGGTTTTTAAAACGCCGTATTGACCAAATACAAGAGTTTGTAGAGCACCCACATAAGGTGCAAGAACGTGTGCTTTTGGAGCTTCTCGATGCTGCCAAAGACACTGAACTCGGTAAATTATATAACTTTGCTGAGGTGAAAAACTATGAGCAATTCAGTAGAAATACACCATTAGTTTCTTATGAAGCCTTTGAGCCTTACGTAGAAAGGGCAAGACGAGGGGAGCGGAATGTGTTTTGGCATACGCCGATAAAATGGTTTGCTAAGAGCAGTGGGACTACTAACGCTAAGAGCAAGTTTATTCCGGTAAGTGAGGAGGCACTGCAACTGTGCCATTACAAATCGGGGAAGGATATGCTGTGCTTATACCTAAATAACAACGAGGATTCGAATCTGTTTAAGGGCAAGAGTTTGCGACTGGGAGGGAGCAAGCAACTGTATGAACAAAACGGTACTTATTTTGGGGATTTATCGGCGATTTTGATTGAAAACCTGCCTTTTTGGGCAGAATGGAGTTGTACCCCCAGCAACAAAGTATCGCTGATGAGTGAATGGGAGAGTAAGTTACAGGCGATTGTCAAAGAAGCGAAAACAGAGAATGTGACTAGTATTGCGGGGGTTCCTTCGTGGATGTTAGTGCTTTTAAATCGGATTTTAGAAGAAACCCAAAAGGAACATCTTTTGGAGTTGTGGCCAAACTTAGAAGTATACTTTCACGGGGGGGTGAGCTTTATACCGTATCGTGAACAGTATAAGCATATTATTCCTTCGGATAGTTTTCGTTATTACGAAATATACAACGCCTCCGAAGGGTTCTTTGCAATTCAAGACCGCAACAATTCGGACGAGATGTTGCTAATGCTCGACTACGGGATTTTCTATGAGTTTATACCGATGGAGACTTTTGGTACTGCGGAACAAAAGGCAATTCCGCTGAGTGAGGTGGAAATAGGGAAGAACTATGCGATGGTGATTACTACCAATGCCGGTTTGTGGCGCTATATGATAGGAGATACGGTAAGGTTTACTTCGGTAGTGCCTTATCGGATTAAGATTACGGGTCGTACCAAGCACTTTATTAATGTATTTGGAGAAGAGCTCATCGTAGAGAATGCGGAGCGCGCCTTAGAAAAGGCTTGTGAGCAGACTAATAGCCACTTAATAGACTACACGGTTGCGCCTATATTTATGCAAGACAAGCTGAAAGGAGGGCACGAATGGGTAATAGAGTTTGATGCACCTCCTGAGAGTTTGGAGCAATTTACCGAGATATTAGACCGCGAACTGCAAAAACTTAACTCGGATTACGAAGCTAAACGCTACAACAATATGACGCTGAATATGCCCAAAGTGCACAAGGCTCGCACGGGGCTTTTTCACGACTGGCTCAAACACAAGGATAAGCTTGGTGGGCAAAACAAAGTACCTCGACTCTCGAACAGTAGGGAGTACGTGGAGGAGTTATTAAATTTATGATGAAATTAAAAATAGAAAGGCTACCCAATAGGGTAGCCTTTCTTATTTGCTGTAACTTTAAATTATCTTCTTCTTTTGCGAATAAAGATGATGAGACCGACGAAAGCGAGGAGCACTATTCCGCCTATCCAAAGGGCGCTGAGTGATACTTTTTCTTGAGGACTTCCGGCGGTGGTTTCTTCTTTTTTGAGGACTTTAGCGTCTTGGGTATTGGCTTGTGCCTGACTGCCTTGGTGCGCTTGAGCGAGCTGTTGCTGATACGCTTGGGCATTGGCAGGTGAAGCCTTTTTGCTGATATAATCCTGCAACTTCTTATTTTCGGAAGAGAATTGAGAAGAGCTTACACCGAATTGCTTGGTGAGGTCGGTGTGGATATCGGCGAGTTTACTAATTTGAGCATCAGAGGCTTTCCACATACCTTTGCGGGTAGCTTCGAGCATTACAGCAGTTACCTCTTGCAAGGCAGCTACATTCTCTTTCTTTATAAAATCGGTGATGCCCAGGTGATGTTTATCTTCTATATAAGTGTTATATACCTCATTCCACATAGCATCGTCGATGAGTTCGGGGCGAGTAGCTTCCCAACCGTGCATATTAGTAACGATTTCGGCTATTTGCCCGGCACTTGAAGCCTTACCCTTCATCATTTCTTTGATGTATTTAGGATTGAATATTGTACTGCGAGCTTCGACCCCTACGGCTTCTTTGAGTTCTTGCACGTGCATATTCTTATGGTTGCGATAATCGGCGAGGTAGGCATCGGGGTCTTTGCCGTTTACTTCTTTGATAGCGGCATTCATACCCCCCATAAACTCGTAGACGTGGTCGAGGCTAAGCGCTCCCCAAGTGTTGTTTTGGCGAGGCTGAATGAGCACATCGGCGTTCTTGATGGCGGCGCGGAACATACCTTCTTGGAACTTGCTCCAATTGTCTTTACTGCCGTAGAAAGCACCCATATTATGCATATAAACCTCAGCGATATCCTTTTGAGTTTCCCACTTATCGCCGGAATTAATCAACTCCTTAGTGCCTGTATCATAACGACCTTGCAAGCCACCAAAGATACGTTCGGTAGAAAGTTCGCGTGCTTCTTTGGGCGATACTCCGGCTTCTACCAATTGTTTTTCGATATTTACACTACCTGCGCTCACTTCATTGGCATATGCTTCCTCAGGAAGAGCTGATACCATTTGAATGGCTTTGGTGAGCAAGAACAAACGAGAAGCTGCTAAATCGCGGAACTGACCTGAGGTTTGAATCACTACATCGATACGAGGGCGACCCAACTCTTCAGAAGGAATGACGCGCACATCGCCTACACGACCAAAGCTATCCCATACGGGTTCAACACCTAACATATACAAGGCTTGTGCGATAGATACACCTTCGGTTTCTATAAATTCGGAACTCCAAAAGGTATAGGCTATCTTCTTGGGATATTCGTGGTGTTTGGTTTGGTATTCACTAATTACATTTTGGGCTAAAGCTACACCTCTATCCCACGCGAGTTTAGACGGTGTACTTTCGGCATTCACCCCATAGAGGTTATGACCGGTAGGTACACCTTTAGGATTGGCTACTGCATCACCTCCTGAGGAAGGAGGGGTGTAACCACCATTTAGAGCATTGAAGAAAGCCTTTTCTTCTATACGCGGACTGTTTTGCAAGGCGTCTTTATAGAGGGCTACATTGGTAATGGTTCTTTCGATATCTACTAAGGCACGTGCATAATCTATCTTAGCTTTTTGAGCGTTGAGAGCAGCCAGCTCTTCCTTAGTAAGAGGCTTGCGGTCTTCTTTTTTGGCAGGAGCTTTGATTTTGGTAGGACGACCTACGGCATCAGGTTTCTTAGCAGTAGCCGAAGCTGTGGCTGTTGTGTGAGTAGCAGTAGTGGTTGCTGAAGCTGTAGATTGTTTTTTCATCTGCTGTTGTAAGAAATAAGGCATACCACTTCCTTCTTCTTTAGCCATTGTAGCTTTGGCTTTTTGCAAATCGTCAGCAGAGATATGAGCATAGTTGCAAATCAGTTCAGTAGTAACTGGTTTGCCTGCGAGTATTTGGTTTACTAAGCTCTTAGCAGGGTTTAGATAATGAGTTGTGAAAAAGGCTTTGTGTTTAAGGTCGGCTTCGGTAACTTTACCGTGGTACTTATCTAAGGTAGCCAAACTGTACGCAATAGGGTCGGCACTCATAGCCAAGACGGTAGAATTAATTTTATCAGGAGTATAAGGGACTCCCATTACGTAGTATTCGCCATTAATCTTTTCGGTGGCAATCTCTTCGGCGAAGTTAGCAAGGCGGTCGATTTCGGCTTCGGTATACGGTTTGGAGAGGATACTATCCAAACGCAAATCACGATGTAAGCCCATTGTTACGGCTAACTTTTTGATGTGTAACCCAATGGTTTGTTTATCGATAGGGTTCTTTGCTTTCTGATAAGAAAGAATGGTGTTCTCTAAATTATTGAAGGTATTGCGCATATCGCTTTCGGTGAAAGCAGGGGTAAGATAAGACACAATACTGCCGTACGAACGGCGTTTTGCCATCATCGCTTCGCCTATATTTCCGATAGTATAATAGTAGAAATGTGGTACGGTACCCACACAGACATCTGCCCAATCGTAATCGGAGAGGGCTACTTGTTTATTAGGGGTAAACTCCAATGAGCCGTGTGTGCCGAAGTGAATGAGCGCATCGGCTTTTAAGCCGTTTTGTATCCAAAGATATGCCCCCATATAGGCATAAGGAGGGATTTCTTTTACGCCGTGCAACACTTTAAAATCATCATCAGTACTAATGGCGGCAGGAGGTTGAGGCAGAATGGTGATATTACCGAAAGTGAGTTGGGCTACCGCCAGATAATTTTTACCGTCCTTAGAAGTATTGAGGTAAGTGCCCGGTACAGCGCCGTTCTTTTCGATTACTTGTTTATAGAGTTTTTCGGGTAAAGTTTTTTTGAGCCAAGCATCTAATTCGTGAGCTTCTACCAAAGCAGGAGCACCTGTACTGATGAACTTTTCGATATCGCCTTTGGCATTGGCTCTATAAGTATTGGCGTGCGTGAGCAGTAGCTGGTTGAATTCGGCTTGTGTAGTGGGGAGCGTTCCTACGTTATAACCTTCGTTTTTGAGTTGATGTAAAAAGCGGAATAGTGAAGGTTCGACCTCCAACCCTTGAGCGGCAGCAGGTGTAAGCCCCACACCTTTGAAGTAAACAATCGCCAACTTCTTGTCGGCATTAGGTTTACGTTTTAAATCGGTGAAGTTATGAATGATTTTGGCGAACTTCTGGGCGCGGTTCTCGATAGTGTTGAGGAAGTAATAACCTTGTTTGTTTTGTTCTTGGGCGATGACTACATAAGGATAGAGCGCCCCGTCTAACTCGGGCATTACAATGGTTTGCCCCATAAAGCCGCCCGACATACCCATAGGGTCTTTTTCCCAATCGCCTTTCATTGCTAAGACCGATAATCCCGTGAAGAGGGGTACGTTGTGCTCCTTAGCCCAATTGATAAACAGTTCGGGTTGCCCCATCATCATTTGTCCGTGAGGAAAATAGACAATAGCATCGGGATTGATTTCGGTAAGGAAGTCGATGCGTTTTTCTTGAGCGGTGAAAGGATAGACGTTCATACCCTCGTTCTGCAAGGCGTTTATTACCCCATTGAGGTGTTCTTTATTTCCGCCAAAAGGCTCGTGTAAGCCTGCTACTATGGCGATGCGAGGAGCGCCTTCTTTATAGAAATTATTCTTCTGAATATACTCTTGATATTCTTTAAGAGAGCTGAAAGAGCGCTCGTCGTCTAAATGAAAGTAGACGTTTTCTTTGCGTTCGATAGGTGGTGCGGGTTCGGTAGCAAACCATTTCTTGTCGATATATTTGCGGATATAACGAACGAGGTTTTGGTAGTTTGCTTTATTGCCACTCATCAGATAGTCGCCTACGTGTTTGAGTTCGGTTTCGTTGAGGCTACTGATATCGTTATCGGGATTGGTAACGGCGAAACTGTGAAAAGGCACGCGGTTAGCAGCATCGATGAGCTGATTGCGCTGTTCGTCGCTAATTTTGAGTCCCATTGCCCATACGAGGACGAAGTCGTAGTTTTTGAGTTTATCGAGTTGGTCGAGGGGGACTTCTTCGATTTTGATAAACTTATCGGAATTAGAAAGGGCGATATTGGACGCCTGATAGCTGATGAAGTTCACCAACGCGATACGGGTGGGGGCGATGTATTTTCGCCATACGAAATAACCTGCTATTACTATAAGGAGCAGGGCAATGATGGATAGAATCTTTTTTTTCATCTTATTTGCTGTGGGTCGTAGCACGACAACAGATTGTTTTATAAATTAGACAAAAAGGTTTTATGTGAACAGGTGAGGCTGTGCCTCAGAAATTAAGCAAAATCAAGGTAATGCTTTGTAAAATGCTTATTTTTAACGTGAGTTCGATGTAAGAAAAGTGTAGCTTACGCTACAGAAATCTTACAAATCTTTAAAAAAAAATCGAGCAAATGAACAGCTTCGCTGTTTTTTAAGTCTCGCACTAATTACACGAATAGTCTTTCAATTGACAATTGTGATGTGCACCGATAGGCAATTTAATTGATAGATTTGTGGATTGCCTTTGTATTGGGTTAACACTAATGTAATGAAAACTTCGGTGCAAAGATAAGAAAATTATTTTGAATAATAATAAATAGTGAAAAAAAGGTGCGAGCCGCACGGGCAGTCGTAGCGAGCCGTACAGGAGAGGAAAATTAGAGAATTTGGAAATGAGGAAATTAGAAAATGAGGGAATTAGAAAATGGAGTGTGAGGTTGTGTTAAGGGAATGAGGCTGTGCCTCAGAAATTAAACAAATTTTAAGCAAAATCAAGGCTACGCCTTGTAAACCAGCGGAAGAGATTAACTTTGTCAAAGGTACGAGCTACAAGCTCGCACCAGCGGAGGGAACTAGCTGAGGTATTGTCAGTTTATTCAACTTTGACAAAGTTTTAAACCAAAACTGTAAGGAAGATTTATAAAGTACTGATTTTTAACTATGTTTTTTTGTAGGAATACTGTGTAAGTATTATCTTTGCAAAAAAAAGTTATGACCACTATAATAAAGAATAGAAAAAGAATTTCAAATATCTTTTCTAAGATAGAAGATAAAGAGTTAGAATTTCTTGTAAAAGAAACAGGAGTCGATAAATATAGCAAAAAACTTAAAGGAATAGAAATATTTAAGTTACTAATTTTCGGTACTTTGACAGATGATAGAGCTAGTCTAAGAACTTTTGAAAACTTTTATATCACGAATTTCTTTAAAATGACTGCTAAGATATCGCTTACTAAAGTCATATCA
>NZ_AJZR01000056.1:0-4505 GCF_000271925.1 Capnocytophaga sp. oral taxon 412 str. F0487
TTCGGGTTTTGCGTTGCCTTTAGTAGGTACGTAAGGCTTACGAGTGTCGCCTTTTACTACCTCAATCGAGCCAATTTTTAAGGGAGCTTTGGTAACAATACCTTCTACTTCACGCATTTGCATAGCGGTAGCGAGAGCGGTTTCTTGGGCTTCCTCCGCCGAAATATGGGTTTGCCCTGTGAGAGCTACCCAACCTAAAAGTCCGTTGTCGGAAGCCTTCGTTTCAGTACTGGGTAATACTGAAATATCAGTGTCGGTTGCGAACGGAGCTTCTGCTTCTTCGCGTTGGCAGGAAAAGAAGAGTCCTGCTACGATAAAAATAGATAAAAACTTTTTCATATAAGGTTAGTTTTTAAGATTACGCGACAAAGATAGGGAAAAATTAGCAAATTAGCAAATTTGAGAATTAGAAAATTATAAGCTATTTATACGAGAAATGAAACCTTGTAGTTCTATACCACGACAATTGTTTGTAATAGTTATTCAGCGTTTCATTCTTGCCGAACAAATAAACACTCAGTCCGTTGCAATGTGTCAGCGCAATATTAGCAAATCTCGGTGTGTGTCTTTCAATTTTACAAAGCTTTTGCCAAATAGCTTCCATAGCCACAGTAGCTTTGCTCTCCAAAAGCACTTGTTTGAGGTCAAACAAATACTTTTCGTTATTCCTACTGTATTGTTGCAAATGGGCTAAAGACAACTCAGAAGTGTTGAGTTGTTTGCAGAAAGAAGCTAATGCCTCCAACTGCTCACTATCTACCAAAGTAACCGTAGCCGACTGTCGTGCGCCCTCCAAAGCATTGTAATAGTTGTAGTAAGCTTCGGTTGCTTTTTCTAATTGTAATTTCCCTATAAGGTAAGGCAATAGGTGGTGATAAGGAAAACCATCGGCAAGAATTTCGGCAGGCGAAGCAATAAAGTAACGGGCAGAATGTCGTAATTCATAGAGCACCTCTACCGACCCCATAAAGCAAGCGTCGAAAAGGATATAATCAAACCGATAAGGGCTTAAAACTTCCGCGAGGTCAGGAAGCTCCATAGCCCCCTCTCGCGGACTCATATCTTTCCCAAACGATTTTACCACCACTCCTGATTTGTTTTCGGTTTCTATATGATAACCTTCCGGTAGCCACGCATTGCCGTGCGACCAAAGCACAAGTCCTTTATAACGATTGTCGCCTTTGTAATAGCTCAAAGCATCTCTCAACACATTGCTCATTACGGTTTTATCAGTTGAATTTTGTTCGGGGTAAGAAGCGATGATTTTAGAGGCTATTATCTCGGTGGTATCGTGTACAATTTCTAAAAGTACAGGGTGTGAAGGCAAAGCGGTAGAAGTATTGCTATCGATATACAGCAAGAGTTTGTCTCTTCCGTTAGGCACAAACCCACGTTCTATTTCGTTGAGGTCTTTTAAGGCATAGGGAGCGAGGTCGTTATCAGCAACCATATACACGAGTGTGATTTCGTGAGGAGGTAAAGGCTCAGGAGTTGGGCTATCTTTTTGGCAAGAAAGTAACCCCAAGCCAATAAGAAGCAAAGAGTAATAACGCATAGTTTAACAAAATGGTTAATGAGTAATGTAGATTTTTCCTTTAGGACAGATTTCAATAGTGAGTTCACTTTTACTGCCTTGTATTTGTACTGTGCTTTCCAAGCGTAGGCGTGAAGCCGTGATGGCTACTACTTTATAAGTACCTTTAGGCAAAGTAAATGTCTTAGAAACAGTATTGGGTGATAGCTTTTCAGAAAAATGCTCACCTACCGAAATGGTTACTGCTTCAAAATAGCGATTTTGTACGTGCAGAGTATAGTTTTCGGGCTCTATGGCTTCTTTAGAGCAAGATAGAGCGATAAATGTGAAAAGAAATATAAGATAACGCATAGAAAAATGGTAAAAACCTCTGGCAGGGTTACTGCCAGAGGAGTTAAGGTTATTTTATTAAGATAAAATCGTTGTTTTTAATTCCATCTATGTACATTTCTCGGAAATGAGCAGAACAGCATTCTCCAATAGTACCTAAAAACTCTATTTTGTAGGTTTTAGCCTTATTTTTAAGATAAAGTGTTTCTATTTTTCCTGTATATAGAAATATTGCACTCTCAGTTGCTACTTCAGCATAATCTTTATTTTTAGATTCATTAGTAAACAAGGTACGGTATTTCTTCTCAGTGTTATTCTCTGTGATTTGGTAGAAATACACATTTTCTTTATCAGCCTCTCCTTTGTCGCTTAAGAAATCTTGATATTCAGGAGCTGATTTAGCTATAAATAATTGAAAATTAGGAGGTGGAAGCATACATTCATCTTGTATCTCTGAAGACTTTTCACAAGATAAAAAACTAATGAGTAATGATATTAAGAATAATATTCTTTTCATAATACTTATTTTATTACCCTTTGGCAGGAGACTCCCTGCCAAAGGGCTAAGATTATTTTGTATTATCTATTAGATAAGTATGATCACTAATGAGGTTGAGCTCTATTTTTTTATGGTTGAAATACAACTCTACTAAAGAAGCAGCATCTCCACAACCTGTACTATCATAATAGTTTCCTTTTATTTGTAAAGTATCAATCTTATTATTATACTCCAAATAAAAAGTTTCTACGTTTGTTGTGTAGAAGGTTTTTAGAGCTCTTCCTGCACTTGCAATGGCTATATTTCCATTAGCAACGTGACATTTACTTATGTCTACTCTTTTATTATCTACTCTTTTGTATAGAGTAGCTTCTTCTGTTGCATTCCAAAAACTGTATACTAACTCTTTTCTATCCATTCTATTGTTCATAACAATAATAGTTAGCGTAGGAGGTTCATTCATACAAATTGGATCACGAGATTCGGTATTTTCTTTACTACAGGCTATACTCATAGTTAAAAAAAGTAAAAACAACATTCTTTTCATAACTCGGCTATTTTATATTGATGATTATTTTCTTTTTGAACTGATAATTTCCTTCAGTTCCTGATTTGTAGGTATTAGAACCTGCTTGTCTACCTGACTTTGCATTGAAAACATTTATGTTATACCAGCCAGTACCGTCATAATAATCCTTATTCCACTTGAAGTCAGATCCATCAAGATTTCCTCCCCAACCAAAGTTGTTATGTATTAACTCTATTTTTTCATCATTTACAATCTTTACTTCTTCTGAAGAAGGACAATTAATATAATATTCAGTTACTTTTCTTTTTCTTAGTACATAACCATCTAAAATCCAAGCGTGTCCTTCTTTATAACTATATCTTGTATGTGATTTTTTCCAAAACCACCAACCTGTAGTATAGGTATGAGATATTTCATAAGAATACCCTTCAATATAAACAGGTCTATTGTTTCTTATTTCAGAAATAAAATCCCCATTGCTATACTCTATTAGAGAAGCATTATTATATCCTAAACTATGTAAAGCTTCTAAGGCTCTACCTGAACCGCTACCACCATCAGCTATACAACCATATTCCATAGCTAATAGATCACTATCCCCCAAGTGTGCTAAAAGATGTTGAATATCCTCTCTAAAAGTAGCGTTATCCCCTACGTTATGACTATAAATACTAGAGAACATATCTCCACTATCTATTTTAGTTATATCGTCCCAATGCATTATTCTACCTTTAAAAATAGCTGGCTTTTTATGATAGGCTAATAGTTGCCCTACAGCTACAGCTACACAGCCTACAGGAGACTGGTCTTTATCTGCATCACAATATTTAGCTACTTTATCATTATAAAGTCCACTTTGTCTCCATAGCGTTTTTAACAAGGGTGCCTTTACATATTCTGTTTTCCATTCTCCATAAAATATCCTATCGTTGTCTTTTACTAAATAATGGTCTGCTGGATTTTCATTTTTTTTATTATTACTCTCTGGCTCTGATAAATCACAAAGAGCGTGTATTAAATCAAAATTGTACTTACTTTTTACCCTCTTACCATCTTTATCAAAATATCCCTTAGCTATCAGCTTTTCTTGTTGTTCTTTAGAAAGCTGTTTGAAGATAGCTTCTTCGGCTTCAGTAATGAGTTTTTCTTTATTAGCTTCAAAGGCGGCACGCTGTTCTTCTATATATGCCTGTATATAGCTAAAGAGTACCGCTTGACCTGGGTTACTAATAGTGTCACCTAAATGTCCGTAGGAATTATAGGCTAATACACTAGGGACACGCCTATCTGCTGAGGTAATTACATAGCCTTGGTTGTTGGCAAAGTTTACAATGTACACATCGGCTTGTTCGGGTTTTGCGTTGCCTTTAGTAGGTACGTAAGGCTTACGAGTGTCGCCTTTTACTACCTCAATCGAGCCAATTTTTAAGGGAGCTTTGGTAACAATACCTTCTACTTCACGCATTTGCATAGCGGTAGCGAGAGCGGTTTCTTGGGCTTCCTCCGCCGAAATATGGGTTTGCCCTGTGAGAGCTACCCAACCTAAAAGTCCGTTGTCGGAAGCCTTCGTTTCAGTACTGGGTAATACTGAAATATCAGTGTCGGTTGCGAAC
>NZ_AJZR01000057.1:0-1741 GCF_000271925.1 Capnocytophaga sp. oral taxon 412 str. F0487
CTATATGCGATTAGGTGGGCAATACGGCTTTGTTTACCTCTCCCCAACCCTCTCCCAAGGAGAGGGAGTAGCCCGCACCATAGCCCACGAACTGGGGCACGGCATCTTTAAACTTGAACACCCTTTCAAAGGTAAAAATGCCGATAAAGGTAAAACCTCTGCTCTAATGGATTACAATGAGGGGCAAGACTTCTTCTACCGCGACTGGAAGCAAATCAACGACCCTAAGGTGAAGTTATACGCTTTTCAAGGACAAAGTGAAGGTAAAAATGTAGGAGAAGGACAAGCTCATTATGTGTGTATTGATGATAATTTAAGAAAGATACTTTATGACAAAGGCTATCCTTTTATAATATAAATGGTGAACCTATAGAACTTTTTTCTCAAGATTTCACAGTTGCTTTTATGGGAGAGGAAGAAGGAACTTATTACGGAAGATTGGGAATGGTTAATCATAGAGGAGTATATCATTCTTATGCAATTCTAAATCAAAAGCCACAAGGGTATTATATAAATAGTTACTCAAAATCTAAGTTTGCTCCCAAAAAAGGAAGTAAAGAAAAAGCTGTTTGGGTAAAGATAAATAATGAAGGAGAATATCTGATAGAGAATTCTGACAAAACTATTTCAGTAAAAGGAAAAACAGAAATAGTAGACTGTCTTTCTTTCATTACAATAAAAAGTGCAGAACAAAAGCTATCAAATTCTTTATTAGAAGAAGGAATTTCAGAAGAGACTATAAAACTATTTTTAGGGAGAGGGCTCTCTGCAGATTCAGCAGAATATAAGGAGATAGAATCCTTTGCTAAATATTTATCAACTATCTTAAAAGGGAAAAAATGGGGATTCCTTTATAAATCAAAGAATGATTATAAAGAACATTATGGAGAAAGCTTGTTTTTAAATGTACTAAAAGATAAAAAAATATTTAGTGAAAAAGCTTTTAAAGAATCCTTTGTAATACGTCTTTCAGAAAAAGATAAGCCTTATTATATAAAAGATGTAGATTTACTTATTTCTAATTTTGACCCTTGGGAAGGAATTCCTAAATACTATAATGCCTATTCATTTGATTATACAACTTTTAACATTCCAAATTTAGACAGCGAGCAAGTTATAGATGAATTACTTAATACATTAGAAATAGTACTTAACTCATCATTAGATGCTTGTCCTAAATGTTTGACTCAAGAGCAGAAAGAAACATTAGAAGCTTTTATAGCAAAAAGAAGGACAAAAGAAGAGAAGAAGTTTATTCTTACAAATAAATTGAAAGAACGCAATAATTTTATTGCAGCATTTCAGCTTTTAGGAGCTTATGATAGATATTACTATAGTATTAAAGACTTAGAAAAACGATCATTCTTAGCAGATAATAACTGGTTAGGTGAGATTTCTCGAAGAGAAAAAGCGGGACAGGCTTCTGCTATAGATATACAAGGAGGACACAGCCAATATGTAGCCTATTATGGTACCACCTCAGCTTTCTTTTTAGGTTTCCAATACTTTAAGATGTATGGGGATTTGTTGGATTTAGCAATAACTAATAAAGCAATCAATGAATCACAACGCATTCTAAGTAAGAATTTTAAGAAAGTATGGGGAAAAGGGATTGGAAATGTAGGAAAAGTAACTAAAATACAGATAAATGAGGATCTTAAGAAGTTACTATCCAATGAAGACTATAGGAAAATATATAATGATTTTGTAACTGGAAAGATCGCAAGAAAATTTACTAAGG
>NZ_AJZR01000058.1:0-4684 GCF_000271925.1 Capnocytophaga sp. oral taxon 412 str. F0487
TTTGGTGAGCACTTCTCCTTTTTGGGGCATCGTAAGCACAGGGGGTGAGTAGCGTCGCACTTGTATCATCGCGCGTCCTTTGTTGGATACGGGGCGTCCAGTAGCTATGTCGTAAAGCGACAAGCCAATAAAATAAGTACCTTCAGGAAGTAGTCCGTTATAAGTCGCCTCATTAATACCGTAGAGATTCTCGTAGCGCAGTAGGGTTTTGAAATCTATATTGGTAAGCGTACGTCGTACGCCTGGGGATAGGTTTACCAAATAGGGGGTAATATAATCAGGTGTTTGGGCAATGACTTGTCCTTGGAAGTCCTCTAACGAGAACCGAAGCACAAAAGGGCGTCCGCCGGTAGAGAGGTCTTTAAGCAAAAAGTGTGCTTGTATCTTCTGTTCAAAGGTGTCGGCATACCCTCTCAGACTCTGTGGATAGGGCGGAGTAACAAACACTTGCACGTCCACAGGGTACTGCTGACCTTGCAGAGTGAAACTCAGCAAGGTGCAGAAAAAGAGTATGTAACGACGTAAGAACATTATTTTTAATGATTAATATTTAATGATTAACAATCATCTTCTGCACCATCACATCGCCACCTGCCTCTAAAATAACCAAATACTGTCCTGCTGATATTCTTCTATTTTCAATAGGAATGTCGAAAGTTGTGCCTTCTGGTTGCTCAATGGCAGGGAAAGCCTCTCTGCCTAAAATATCTATACAATACACCTTTATCGCAGAAGCTCTCTTGAGATTTACCTTTATACGGAAAGTTCCATTGTTAGGATTACTAAAAATACCAAAATCATCTATGAGTACTTCTTTAGATGTATTTTCCTTACCAATACCCAATCGGTCTTTTTCTACCCAAAGCGTTTTGTATACGGTCTTCTCACAACCGTCCAAAAAGCCTTTTAAGCCTATGGTATAAGTTCCTTCGTTAGGAAAACGCACTTCTGCAGCTCCATTTTCTTCTTTGATAAGAGTCACTTCTCGAGGTAATACCCACTGGGTAGTGATACTGTGAGATAAGCTTACCAATTTTACTGTATAGTTGTAATATGAATTGGTAGCAGCCAAAAAGTCTACCTCTAATATCTTATCACTTTGTGAAACTTCAAAGGTTGCCACCTCTTTACAGCCTTTCTGGTCAGTAATTTCTACTTTATAATTACCTTTTGTCGATACGGTAAAGGTAGGTTCAGTACTGAGGAGGCTACCTGTGCTATCTGTCCAACGGAAAGTAGCCGAAGGAAAAGCTGTACTTAAATCGAATGACCGACTGTCGCCTTGGCATATCGTGATTTGTGAAGGAATATTAATAACCGTTTTTTCAGGTTGCAATACTTCGTAAAACTGCTCTAACGCGGGACAGTCGCTTTGGTCACGAAATACTGCTTTGTATTTACCTGCTTTTAACCCATTGATAGTTTTACCACCATTGGTAATACGTTGTGAAAGAAGATTCCCCTGAGCATCATACCACGAAACACTTATATTTCCTTTACCTCCTGAAAGAGTTAGCGCTATCTTACCATCATTCCCCTCATAGCAGGTTACGGGAGTGATGATAGCATTGTTTACCTCTACTTCCTCAGGATAAGAAAGTACTACCTTTTCTTGTACAGAACAACCTCGACTATCACTTACGGTTACGAAATACTTTCCAGCTGATAGACCTGTGATATGAGCTCCTGAATGACCTGTATTCCAAAGATAGGTATAAGGAGGTGTGCCTCCAGAGACTATAGCGGTCGCTTGCCCCCCATTAGGAGCACTACAGGTCATTTCTGATTTAGTAACCTTCAAGTAAAGAGGGTCAGGATAAGTAAGAGTATAAGTTCCGACAGCTTTATTTTCATTAGCATCTATAACTTCTACTTGATAGATACCATCTACAAGATCTGTAATAGTCTTATCTCTTGTTTCGGTATATGGCTTGTTAAATCTTTTCCATACATATCTGTAAGTAGGTACTCCTCCTTTAGCATTTACCGTCAGCGTACCATTACTATTGATGCTCGAATTATTATTGGGGTCACTATTACGAGGGTTACAACTGATAGGTGTAGCTTCAATGCTATTTATAATGAGTTCATCAGGTTCAGTAATGGTAATTTTCCTAGTAAGTGTACAATCATTGCCATCTATAATAGTAAGCGTATAAGTACCAGCATCAAGGTATTCAAAAGTAGATTTAAATCCTCTTATAGAAGAGTCTGTTTCATATAAAGAGATCTCCCTTTTTATTCCTTTATCAGACTCTATTTTAACAGTATATTCTAGCAAATCATTCTTCTTAGGAGTTCCCCCTGTAATAATAGTTGTAATAGAACCATTACTTCTTTTATAACCACTAACGTGCTTAACAAAATCTGGCTCTCCTTCATTAACAATAGTAATAGGCTTTGCTGGACCCCCTATTTTTACAACCACAGGAGATACTTTCCCATTTTTAAGAATCTGGCAATCGTTCTTATCGGTAATAGTAAGGGTGTAAGTACCAGTGGGTAAATTTGTAAGAAAAAAACTATTCCCTCCAACCGTTACAGGAGGCTCGTCATTCTTAACGTATTTATAAGGAGGGGTACCGCCTAAGACTCGGACTTCTATTTTCCCTTTGGTATCTCCAAAACACTTATTGTCTGTTGGAAAAGCAGAGGCTATGAGAGGTTTAGGAACAGTTATGGTAAAAATACCTTTGTGTTGTGCATCATCTGTGTATAGTTGAATTCTATCTCTTTGTCTATTATTATTTAGGTAATAGAAATAGCCCATTATATCTATCTCATAATTAGTAGTCACAGAAGCTGTACGAAGTACTACATTATCTATGTGGTCGTGTTGTAAGAAATATTCTGTTAAATCTTTGGGCAAACCTTTGACTCCAATTGAAGATTTTCCTAATATTTGAGCATCTTTTTCAGAGAAAGAAAGTTTTTCAAAAACTTCCCCTAAATAAGCCCCTTTATTTTCCCTATATTGTTCTAAACTACCTAATAATTTTCTGCTGAGCTGGATAGTAACAGTAGCTGTAGTTTCATTACTATTACATAAAGGAGATTGGATATTTTTTATTGTAATGAAAGGAGCTGCTTGTGTAACGGTAAGAGGTAATACCTCAGAAGAAGAACACACTAAACCAGTATCTTTATCATAAGATACTACTCTGAAGTAAATAGGTTTGCCTATCATCTCTTCTGCTCTTGCTTTACTTCCTAAAACATCTTCAGCAGAGACTTCTATGCTTTGTTTTTGTTGGAATTTTGCAGGAAGAGGTTCCCAATTATAATCATCTAACCAAGTAAACCGCCACCTCCTTAGCTCTTTCTCTGTTGCATATTCATAATGATATAAATCATTATCAAATCCTTCTCTGGCAATAATAGGAACTTTGACATCAATAGGGAGAAATGAATTGGATTTATTATTAATTTTAGAAGTAATGGTATGTATTGGATCTGCTCGCCAGGTGATTTTTACATCAATTCTTGTAGCTTCTCCTGCAGGAAAAAAACGTGTTTTGTACTGACAAAAAGCATCAATTTTAACTTGTAGATTTTCTATATCAGCTGAAGCTCCTCTGCATCTGCGAACTCCTGTTGTTCTTCTTGCTTCCGCTTTTAAAATTAAATAGAAATCTTTTGACCTTACTTTTTCATCTATAATTAAGTCTTTGAAATTATCAGATTTTTCTAAAATTTTTGTATCTCTCACTCGATCAATTAATCTTAATGAACAATAACGATGGCACATTTTATGCCATCGAGGATTCCTTGACCAAGCAGTATAACTTACTTTACCTTGTATATGAAACATATCTTCATTAGGTTGTCCATAAAGTAAATTAATAGAAAAAAGAACTAATATGCAGTAGTATATGTGCTTCATAAGTTTATTTTGCTACAATTTAAATGTTTTATAAAATTTTAAAAGCTCAAGAAATAAAACCTTTCCTGAGCTTTTAAAAGATACATTTATCGTTTCTCATAAGTATCTATTGAAGTCACTTCTTCTCCATCTTCATCTTTTTCTGTATAGGTAAGTATTAATTTATTTCCTGAAACAGAAAATGTATACACAGATTTGTCTACTGTAAGTTTATCTCCTAAGATAGAAAAGGTATTTTTAGATTCTTTTATAGTACAATCATTACTTACATTCAGTGCCTCAAATATTGTATAAGAATCTTCTGTGATAACAATATGTTCTTGTTTATCACATTCAGTAAGTTTTACATCTTCTCCTGCATCTGTACTTGATACAAGATACCACGTACCTATCAATGCTTTTTTAGCATCATCCTGAGGGTTAGGGTTGTCGTTATTGCTTTTTCCACACGCCGTGGCTAATAATAATGTTAAGGCTACAAAAGCCAAAGTAAAGATTTTTTTCATTGTACAAAGGTTTTTAAATTATTAATGCGACAAAAGTAGTGTATTTTTTTGAGATATGCAAATAATATGTGAGATATTTTTCTTACAAATCTACTTATTCCCTTTCTGCATCAGAAAACTTATCTAAAAAATATTCTCTTCTTCTCTCCTTTGTTTTTCTTTCGCTTTATTTTCCTAAAATCACTGTTAATTCTTCACTCTTAGCTGTTCATTATCAACTCTTTATATACCCTTTCTATACCAATCTTCCAAGATTCGTATAAGCTTCCTATAAGCTCTCTATAAGCTAAGCATA